>NZ_JBHYMC010000077.1:0-32462 GCF_042742535.1 Streptomyces sp. NPDC058880 | reverse complement strand
CCCTTATATTATCACCCCCGGGGCCTCGGGGGCCGCTCTACCCGCGGGGGCCCGCCCCCGCCGCCCCCCCCCCCCCGGGGGGGCCTGCGCCCACCCCCCGCGTCCGCGTGGTTCGGTCAGCCGACGACGGTCCAGGTGTCACTGCCGTTCAGCAGTGCGCCCAGGTCGCCCTTGCCGCTGCGGTCGACGGCCGCGTCGAGCTGGTCGGCCATCAGGGTGTCGTAGACCGGTCGTTCGACACTGCGGAAGACCCCGATCGGGGTCCGGTGCAGGGTGTCCGGGTCGGCGAGCCGGGAGAGCGCGAACGCCGTGGCGGGGCTGGCGGCTCGGGCGTCGTGGACGAGGACCCGCCCCTCGTTGGCGGGGGTCACGTCGACCACCTCCAGGTCACCGGTGGTCTGATTGCGCACCACGCCCTTCTCGTCGTCCGCGCCGAACCGGATCGGCCGGCCGTCCTCCAGCCTGATCACCGCCTCGCGGGCCCGGTCCTTGTCCTTGAGGACCTCGAAGGCGCCGTCGTTGAAGATGTTGCAGTTCTGGTAGATCTCGACGAGCGCCGTGCCCTGGTGGTCGGCCGCCTGGCGCAACACCTCGGTGAGGTGCTTGCGGTCGGAGTCGACGGTGCGGGCGACGAACGACGCCTCGGCGCCGAGCGCCAGCGACACCGGGTTGAAGGGCGCGTCCAGCGAGCCCATCGGCGTCGACTTGGTGATCTTGCCGACCTCGGAGGTGGGGGAGTACTGGCCCTTGGTCAGACCGTAGATCCGGTTGTTGAAGAGCAGGATCTTCAGGTTGACGTTGCGGCGCAGGGCGTGGATCAGGTGGTTGCCGCCGATGGACAGGGCGTCGCCGTCCCCCGTGACGACCCACACCGACAGGTCGCGCCGGGAGGTGCACAGGCCCGTCGCGATGGCCGGCGCCCGGCCGTGGATCGAGTGCATCCCGTAGGTGTTCATGTAGTAGGGGAAACGGGAGGAGCATCCGATGCCGGAGACGAAGACGATGTTCTCCTTCGCCAGCCCCAGCTCGGGCATGAAGCCCTGGACGGCGGCGAGCACGGCGTAGTCGCCGCAACCGGGACACCAGCGGACCTCCTGGTCCGACTTGAAGTCCTTCATCGACTGCTTGCCCTCGGCCTTCGGTACCAGCGAGAGCAGGGTCCGCGCCCCGTCGGTCGCCTCGGTCACCTCAGTCATCGATGGCCTCCTTGAGAACCTTGGCGAGCTGCTCGGCCTTGAAGGGCATTCCGTTCACCTGGTGATACGACTGGGCGTCGACCAGGTATTTCGCGCGGATGAGGGTGGCGAGCTGGCCGAGATTCATCTCCGGCACCACTACCTTGTGGTAACGCCGAAGGACCTCGCCGAGATTCCCGGGGAAGGGGTTGAGGTGGCGCAGGTGAGCCTGGGCGACGGGGAGTCCGGCCGCCCGGAGCCGGCGGACCGCGGCGGTGATGGGGCCGTAGGTGGAACCCCAGCCGAGGACCAGGGTGGTGGCGCCGTCCGGGTCGTCGACGTCGAGGTCGGGCACCTCGATGCCGTCGACCTTGGCCTGGCGGGTGCGGACCATGAGGTCGTGGTTGGCCGGGTCGTAGGAGATGTTGCCCGTGCCGTCCTGCTTCTCGATGCCGCCGATGCGGTGTTCGAGGCCCGGGGTTCCGGGGACCGCCCAGGGTCGGGCCAGGGTCTCCGGATCTCGCTTGTAGGGCCAGAAGGCCTCGGTGCCGTCGGCGAGCGTGTGGTTCGCGCCGGTGGCGAACTTGACCTTCAGGTCGGGCAGGTCCGCGACCTCCGGGATCCGCCACGGTTCCGAGCCGTTGGCGAGGTAGCCGTCGGACAGCAGGAACACCGGGGTGCGGTAGGTCAGCGCGATCCGGGCCGCGTCGAGGGCGGCGTCGAAGCAGTCCGCCGGCGTCCTCGGCGCCACGATCGGGACCGGCGCCTCGCCGTTGCGGCCGTACATGGCCTGGAGGAGGTCCGCCTGCTCGGTCTTGGTCGGCAGGCCGGTGGACGGGCCGCCGCGCTGGATGTCGACGATGAGCAGCGGCAGTTCCAGCGAGACCGCCAGGCCGATCGTCTCCGACTTGAGCGCGACACCGGGCCCGGAGGTGGTGGTGACCCCGAGCGCCCCGCCGAAGGCGGCGCCGAGCGCCGCCCCGATGCCGGCGATCTCATCCTCGGCCTGGAAGGTCCGCACGCCGAAGTTCTTGTGCTTCGACAGCTCGTGCAGGATGTCCGAGGCCGGGGTGATCGGGTAGGAGCCGAGGTACAGGGGCAGGTCGGCCTGCTGGCTCGCGGCGATGAGGCCGTAGGAGAGGGCCAGGTTCCCGGAGATGTTGCGGTAGGTGCCGGTGGGGAAGGCCTGGGTCGCGGGTGCCACCTCGTAGGAGACGGCGAAGTCCTCGGTCGTCTCGCCGAAGTTCCAACCGGCCCGGAAGGCCACGATGTTCGCCTCGGCGATCTCGGGCTTCTTCGCGAACTTCTGCCGCAGGAAGCTCTCCGTGGCCTCCGTCGGCCGGTGGTACATCCACGACAGCAGGCCCAGCGCGAACATGTTCTTGCTGCGCTCGGCCTCCTTGCGGGAGAGCCCGAAGTCCTTCAGCGCCTCCACCGTCAGCGTGGTCAGCGGCACCGGGTGCAGGTTGTAGGCGGCCAGCGAGCCGTCCTCCAAGGGCGAGGTCTCGTATCCGACCTTGGCCATGGGGCGCTTGGTGAACTCGTCCGTGTTGACGATGATCTCCGCGCCGCGCGGCACGTCGGCGATGTTCGCCTTCAGCGCCGCGGGGTTCATGGCCACCAGCACGTTGGGGGCGTCGCCCGGCGTGAGGATGTCGTGGTCGGCGAAGTGGAGCTGGAAGGAGGAGACGCCCGGCAGGGTGCCGGCGGGGGCGCGGATCTCGGCCGGGAAGTTCGGCAGTGTCGACAGGTCGTTCCCGAACGACGCGGTCTCCGAGGTGAACCGGTCACCGGTGAGCTGCATGCCGTCACCGGAGTCACCCGCGAACCGGATGATCACCCGATCGAGTCGCCGTACTTCCTTGCCGTCCGGACTGCCCGGAGTGCGCTGTCCACCGACAACCGCACCCCCGGCCCCGTCGGCCTGCTCGGCTGGGCTGCTGACCTGGCTGGTCACTGAACTGGACCTCCTTCGAGGCGTGAGCACCCCCATGACCCACCCTACGACGGTAGGGATCAGGCCCCCAGGAGCGACCACATTCTGGACCGTAGGGCCATAATTCGAGACGGCCCTGCCGGTATGCCGTATCTGACAAAGTTTCAGTCGATCAAGATTTCAGATAGGTGAGAACGGCCAGTACGCGCCGGTGATCCCCTTCACTCGGCGACAGGCCCAGTTTCATGAAGATGTTGCCGACGTGCTTCTCCACCGCTCCGTCGCTCACGACCAGCTGCTTGGCCACGGCGGAATTGGTACGGCCCTCGGCCATCAGCCCCAGCACCTCGCGCTCGCGCGGCGTCAGACCCGCCAGGACGTCCTGTTTCCGGCTGCGCCCCAGCAGCTGGGCGACGACCTCGGGATCCAGGGCGGTGCCGCCCCTGGCCACCCGGACCACGGCGTCCAGGAACTCGCGCACCTCGGCCACCCGGTCCTTCAGCAGATACCCCACTCCGGTACTGGAACCGGCCAGGAGCTCCGTGGCGTACTGCTCCTCCACGTACTGCGACAGCACCAGCACGCCTATCCCGGGGTGGTCGCGCCGCAGCCGTACGGCGGCCCGCACGCCCTCGTCGGTGTGCGTCGGCGGCATGCGCACGTCCGCCACCACCACGTCGGGCAGCGCATCCTCGGCGGCGAGGTCCGCCACCGTCTTGATCAGGGCCTCCCCGTCCCCGACGCCCGCCACGACGTCATGCCCCCGGTCCGTCAGCAACCGGGTCAGGCCCTCGCGCAGCAGTACGGAATCCTCGGCGATGACCACCCGCACCCTGTCTTCCACGACTCAGCAGCTCCCGCGTCCACTCGTTCCCGTACTGCCCGACTCAGCCAAGCATCCCAGCCTTAAGTCCCGGTGAAGGCAGAGCCGGGACAACACGTGGGCGTACGAGGGGAGTTTTCGCACACCGAGCTGATGGAAGCCAGAGCTCCGGATCCACGGGAGCCGGCGCCGTCCGGCCGCGTCGGCGTCCGCGGCCCGGATTCCCGCTCGGACGCCCGCCCCGGATTTCCGTCCGGATGCCCACCCCGGGTTCCCGTCCGAGGATCCTGAGCGGCGGCGCCGCGCCGTTTCAGCCCCGCCCGGGGCGCCCTCCGGTGCGGCCCGGGAGTCCGGGGCGCGGGGTTCGGGGAAGCGGGCCGGGAGGCGGCGGTGGGGCGGGCGCGCGGACGGACCCCCGGCCCACCCGGACGGGGGTCCCACGGCTCCGCACCGGCGTCAGGACCGCCACGGCAGCTCGGCGGTGACCGTCGTGCCCCCGCCCTCGGGGGAGTCGACGACCAGCACCCCGTCCACGGCGTCCAGCCGCTCGGCGAGCGCCGCCAGCCCCGTCCCGGCCCGCACGCTCGCGCCGCCCCGGCCGTCATCGGCCACCCGGAGCAGCAGCCGCCCCCCGGACCGCCACACGTCCACCGAGGCCGATCGGGCCGCGGAGTGCCTGCCGATGTTCTGCAGCAACTCCGAGACCGTGGCGTACGCAATCCCCTCGATGGCCGCGGCCGGCCTGGCCGCGAGGTCCACTTCCACCCGTACCGGCACGGTGCACCGGGCGGCCACCGAGGACAGCGCGGCGTCCAGCCCGCGGTCGGTCAGCACGGCCGGGTGGATTCCGCGGGCCAGGTCCCGCAGCTCCTGCAAGGCGGTCTTCACCTCGCCGTGCGCCTCGTCCACCATGCGGGCGGCGGCCTGGGGGTCCTGGCCGAACTTCTCCTTCGCCAGCCCCAGGTCCATCGCCAGCGCCGCCAGCCGTGCCTGGGCACCGTCGTGCAGATCCCGTTCGATGCGCCGCAGGTCGGCGGCGGCGGTGTCCACGACGACCCCCCGGTCGGACTCCAGCTCGGTGACCCTGCTGTCCAGCCGGGACGCACCGAGCAGCCCGCCGACCACGACCCGGTCCACCGTGGTCAGCGCCCTGAACAGCCACGGGGTGGCGAGAGTGACGGCCAGCCCGACGAGGCAGGTGAGGGCGATCTCCGCGGGCGAGTCGAGGTAGAAGGAGTAGTCGTCGTTCTGGAAGAGCTGGAGCCCCGGCTGGTCGGTCCAGGTGGGGAGGACCCAGAACCACAGCGGGTACAGCAGGTACGTCCAGCCGACCGCCCAGAAGGTCAGTGCCACGCAGAAGGCGAACACCGCCCACGGGAAGTGGATCACGGAGTACAGCGCGTGCCGCCAGGCGCTGCCGCTGCGCAGGACCGCGCCCATGGCGGCGAGCGGCCCGCTCTTCTTCGCACGGATCGGCGCCGGCTCGCTGATGTGCGCCCCGAGCAGCACGCGCACCCGGATCCGCTCCAGCCGCCCGAACCCGCGGCACATGGCCAGCACCCCCGCCAGTACCGGGACGCCCAAGAAGGTGACGAGCAGGCCGGCACCGAGGCTCACGCCGGTGATGGTGAGGGAGAAGTACAGCGTGCTCAGCGGCAGCCCGACCAGGAGGTACGCGAACTCCCGCCAGGTCCGCCCCGCCACCGGGGCCAGCAGCACCGCACCGACCCCGCCCCGCCCACCCTTGCCGTCGTCCATCTCACGTCCCGCCCTTCCACTCCTCGGCCACACCCCCACCCTCCCGCCCGCCGCCACCCCCGGACCATGCGGCGGGTGGGCCTCTCCACCCGGGGGATAACCCCACCCCTGTCGATGCGGCACCGCCGGAACCGGAACCGGAGCCCCGGGGAGCGGCCACGAGCCGGACACACGGACGGGCCCCCGCCCACCCCTGGACGGGAGCCCGCTCACCCCTGGACGGAAGCACCGCCCACCACCACACACCGGCTGCACCTCGCGCGCCTCAGAGTCGGCCCCGGCGGTCACGCCACGGCAGCTCCGCCGTCACCACCGTCCCCTCCCCCTCGGGGGAGTCGACGACCAGCACCCCGTCCACCGCGCCCAGCCGCTCGGCCAGCCCCGCCAGCCCCGTCCCGCCGGACGTGTCCGCCCCGCCCCGCCCGTCATCGGACACCCGGATCATCAGCCGCGCCCCTGCCCGCCAGACCTCCACGGTCGCCCCCCGCGCCCTCGCGTGCTTGCTGACGTTCTGCAGCAGTTCGGACACCACGAAGTACGCGATGCCCTCGATCGCCTCGGCCGGCCGCGCCTGCGGTCCCGTCGGCAGGTCCACCAACACCTTCACCGGCACCACGCACCGCGCCGCCACCGACGACAGCGCCGCATCCAGACCCCGGTCGGTCAGCACGGCCGGGTGGATCCCGCGGGCCAGGTCCCGCAGCTCCTGGAGCGCCAGCTTCACCTCGTCGTGGGCCTCGTCGACCATCGCCGCAGCGCCCTCGGGGTCCTCCAGCAGCTTCTCCTTCGCCAGGCCCAGCCCCATCGCCAGCGCGACCAGCCGCGCCTGCGCCCCGTCGTGCAGGTCCCGCTCGATGCGCCGCAGGTCGGCGGCGGCCGTGTCCACGACCACGCCCCGGTCGGACTCCAGCTCCGCGATCCGACGCTCCAGGTCGTCGGAGGGCGACAGCAGGCCCCGCACCATCGCGCGGTCCACGTTCGCGAGCAGCCGCACCAGATACGGCAGCACCGGCCACAGCACGAACAGCCCGGTCAGGACTACCGTGAAGGTGAGCATCCCCCAGGGCAGCCGGATCAGCTGGTACAGCACGGCCCGCCAGCCGACCGGATCCTTGATGCTCGTCCACAGCCAGGGGAAGAAGCCGCCGGACCGCCGCGGACCGGGGAGCGGGGTCGGCTCCTCCACCCCCACGCCCAGGAGCAACCGTGCGCGGGCCCGCTCCAGCCGTCCCCATTGCCGAGACAGAAGGAGGCCGACCGCAAGCAAAGGAAGTCCGATCGCGGTCACGGAAAGACCGCCCGCGGTGGAAATCATGACGACCGCGTAAACAAAACCGACGACCGCCTCCGGCAGATTGGTCACCAGATGAGCGATTTCCTTCAACGTGACGGCGCTGAACACGGGCCGTACGGGGGGAGGTCGGTCGGTGTCGGCGATGGCCGGGCTCGTGGTCATGCGCCACAGCCTGTCAAGCGGGACTCGCTGGTGCCATGGGGTGGCCGGGGTGCTGTGAACGGGGGATAACCCCACCCCGTGTGGGGCAGGCCCTAGACTCCCGTCCGTACCAGATCGTCGACAGTGACCGAGGAGCGAGGAACGGACGTGCCCGAAGCAACGGTATCGACCGTAACCGTGCTCGCGGCGGACTACTTCCGGAGTTATTCGGTCGTCGGTCTGCTCGCAGCCCTCGGTGTGCTCTTCGTGGCCGTCGCCTTCGGCGCGGGCCGCCTCCTGCGGCCCGTGGTCCCGACCCCCGAGAAGCTGCTGACCTACGAATGCGGCGTGGACCCCGTCGGCGAGGGCTGGGCGCACACCCAGGTCCGCTACTACGTCTACGCGTTCCTCTACGTCATCTTCGCCGTCGACTCGATCTTCCTGTTCCCGTGGGCGACGGTGTTCGCCGCCGCCGGCTACGGCGCCACGACCCTGGTCGAGATGTTCATCTTCCTGGGCTTCCTGGCCGTCGGCCTGCTCTATGCGTACAAGAAGGGCGTCCTCGAATGGACGTGACACCTCAGCCGGAGCTGCTCCCCGAGCCCAAGCGCCTCGGAGTCCTCTCCCGCCTGGCCCCGGAACCGATGAAGGTGGTCCTGAACTGGGGCCGCCGGTACAGCCTGTGGGTCTTCAACTTCGGCCTGGCCTGCTGCGCGATCGAGTTCATCGCCGCGTCGATGGCCCGGCACGACTTCATCCGCCTCGGCGTCATCCCGTTCGCACCGGGTCCGCGCCAGGCCGATCTGATGATCGTCTCGGGCACCGTCACGGACAAGATGGCCCCCGCGGTCAAGCGGCTCTACGAGCAGATGCCGGAGCCGAAGTACGTCATCTCCTTCGGCGCCTGCTCCAACTGCGGCGGCCCGTACTGGGACTCGTACTCGGTGACGAAGGGCGTCGACCAGATCATCCCCGTCGACGTCTACGTGCCCGGCTGTCCGCCGCGCCCGGAGGCGCTCCTGCAGGGCATCCTCAAGCTCCAGGAGAAGATCGCCCGTGAGTCGCTGGCCGACCGCTATGCGTCGGGGCCGTCCGTCTCCCAGCTGACCAGCGGCCTGGTCACGGCCCCGCCGGCACCCGGGCAGGGGGCCGGCGCGTGAACCTCTACGACTCCCTCCCCGACGCCGCGCCGACGCTCTTCGGCGCCGAGGCCGTGGCCGAGCTCTCGTACGACGTCCTCACCGTCGACGTGCCCGTCGGCTCCTGGATCTCCTCGCTGGAGATCGCCCGGGACAAGCTGGGCTGCACGTACTTCGACTGGCTGAGCGCCGTGGACGAGCCCGGCACCGGCTTCCGGGTCTGCGCGCACGTCGCCTCGCTGGAGAACCGCCGCGTACGCCGGCTCCTGCTGCGCACGACCGTCCCGCACGGCTCCCCCTCGCTGCCGTCGGCCGTGGCCCTGTACGCGGGGGCGGAATGGCACGAGCGCGAGACGTTCGAGATGTTCGGGATCACCTTCACCGACCACCCGCACCTGGTGCACCTGCTCCTCCCGGAGAACTTCGAGGGACACCCGCTGCGCAAGGACTTCGTGCTGGCCGCGCGCGTCGCGAAGGCCTGGCCGGGGGCGAAGGAGCCGGGTGAGGCCCACGACCCCGACGCCCCGAAGCGCCGGCAGATGCTTCCGCCCGGCGTGCCGGACCCCAACGACTGGGGCCCCATGAAGGGCCAGCTCCCGCCGGCTCCGGCCCGCCCCGCCCGCACCCCGCGGGCCGCCGGTGCAGGCGCCGCCCGCACCCCGCGCGAGGGCGCCCCCGTCCGCCGCACCCGCTCGGTCGCCGAGGGCTCAGCCACCCAGACCGCCGAGGCCGCCACCCCGCAGACCCCGGCCCGCCCGGCGCGCCGCACCCGCTCGGTCACGGAGGGCTCGGCGAGCCAGGCGGCCGACACCGCTGCCGCTCCGGCCACCGAACAGGCCGCCCCGGACGCCGCCGCTGCCGGCCCAGAGGCCTCCGAAGCCCCGGCCCGCCCGGCGCGCCGCACCCGCTCGGCGGCCGACGGCTCGGCGAGCCAGGACCCGGGCACGACGCCGGCCGCGCCGGACGCCGGCCCGCCGGCCACGGAGCCCGCTGCACGCGCGCCGCGCCGCCCCGCCCCGCGCAGCTCCGACGCCCCTTGGCACGACCCGAAGCCCGCCTACGACGAGTCCGGCCCCGAGCGGGCCGCGCAGGCCGAGCCCGGGGAATCCCCCGAGACCCACCCCACCACCGACAACGGAGGCGACGCGTGAACGACGTCCTCGACGTCGCCCTGCGGCTGATCGTCGTCTTCGCCGTCTTCCTCGTGCTCCCGCTCGTCGTCGGGCAGACCGAGCACAAGGTGATGGCCCACATGCAGGGCCGCCTCGGCCCCATGTACGCCGGCGGGTTCCACGGCTGGGCGCAGCTCGTCGCCGACGGCGTGAAGTTCGCGCAGAAGGAAGACGTCGTCCCGGCGGGCGCCGACCGCAGGATCTTCCGGCTGGCCCCCGCCGTCGCCCTGCTGCCGTACCTCCTGGTCCTCCTCGCCATCCCGATCGGTCCGGGCGAGGGCGCGGTCGGCCAGGTCATCGACGCCGGCCTGTTCTTCGTGCTCGCCGTCATGGGCGTCGGAGTCCTCGGCTCCCTCATGGCCGGCTGGGCTTCCGCCAACAAGTTCTCCCTGCTCGGCGGCCTGCGCACGGCCGCCCAGCTGCTCGCCTACGAGCTCCCGATGCTGCTCGCCGCCGCCTCCGTGGCGATGGCGGCCGGGACGGTCTCCCTCCCCGGCATCGTGGAGGCCTTCGAGTGGTGGTGGCTGCCCTGGCAGATCGCCGGCGCCCTGGTGTTCTTCACCGCCGGCCTCGCCGAACTGCAGCGGCCCCCCTTCGACATGCCCGTCGCCGATTCCGAAATCATCTTCGGCGCGTACACCGAGTACACCGGCCTGCGCTTCGCGCTGTTCCTGCTCGCCGAGTACGCCGGCATCGTCGTCCTCTGCTTCCTCACCACCGTCCTCTTCCTCGGCGGCTGGCACGGACCCTTCGGCGCCGAGGGGCTCGGCTGGGTCTGGACCCTGCTCAAGACCGCGGTCCTCGCCTTCGTCGTGATCTGGCTCCGCGTGAGCTACCCGCGCCTGCGCGAGGACCAGCTCCAGAAGCTCGCCTGGACCACACTCATCCCGCTCGCGCTCGCCCAGATCGCGCTCACCGGCATCGTGAAGGTGGCGATCCAGTAATGCCCATCCCCGGATCCGGCCTGGCCAAGGGCCTGGCCGTCACGCTGCGCACGATGACGAAGCGCTCTCACACGGCCCAGTACCCCGAGGTCCAGCCCGAACTTCCGCCGCGCTCCCGCGGGGTCATCGGCCTGTTCGAGGAGAACTGCACGGTCTGCATGCTCTGCGCCCGTGAGTGCCCCGACTGGTGCATCTACATCGACTCCCACAAGGAGACGGTCCCCGCCGCCACCCCCGGCGGCCGCGAGCGCAGCCGGAACGTGCTCGACCGCTTCGCCATCGACTTCTCCCTCTGCATGTACTGCGGCATCTGCATCGAGGTGTGCCCCTTCGACGCCCTCTTCTGGTCGCCGGAGTTCGAGTACGCGGAGACCGACATCCACGAGCTGACCCACGAGCGCGACAAACTCCGCGAGTGGATGTGGACCGTCCCCGCCCCGCCGGCCCTCGACCCGAAGGCCGAGGAGCCCAAGGAGATCGCCGCCGCCCGCAAGGCGGTGGAGAAGGCCGAAGCGGCGGCTGCCGCCGCGGCAGCCGCCGAAGCCGCCGCCCGGGCGGCCGCGGACGAACCGCCGACGACCCCGACCCCGACCCCGACCCCGGAGGGAGACGCGTGAGCCCCGCCGCCCCCCTGGCCGCCGCCGCCACCACCGGGCCCGGATTCCTGTCCCCGACCGGCGTCGAGATCGCCTTCCTCCTCGTGGGCCTCGCCACCTTCGGCGCGGCCCTCGTCACGGTCACCACCAAGCAGCTGGTGCACGCCGCCCTGTGGCTGGTCGTCGCCCTCGGCGGGATCGCCGTGGAGTACCTGCTGCTGACCGCCGAGTTCATCGCCTGGGTCCAGGTCCTGATCTACCTCGGCTCCGTGGTCGTGCTGCTCCTCTTCGGGCTCATGCTCACCAAGGCCCCGATCGGCCGCTCCCCGGACGCCGACTCCGGCAACCGCCGGATCGCCCTCGCCGTCGCCGTCGTCGCCGCGGTCGCCCTCGTCTGGGTCGTCGTCGACGCCTTCCGCACCACCTGGATCGACCTGGACGGGCCGGTCCAGGGCTCCACGAAGGTCTCCGGCGAGATCCTCTTCCAGCACTGGGTGCTGCCCTTCGAGGCGCTCTCGGTGCTCCTCCTCGCTGCGCTGATCGGCGCCATCGTGCTGTCCCGCCGCAACGACCCCGCCGACGCCCGAGACAAGGGGCAGCGCTGATGCACCTCGCCTACCCCGCCGTGCTCGCGGCGCTCCTGTTCTGCACGGGCCTGTACGGAGTGCTCGCCCGCCGCAACGCCATCCTGGTCCTGATGTCCGTCGAGCTGATGCTCAACGCCGTCAACCTCAACCTGGTGGCCTTCGACGTCTGGCTGCGCGACACCCTGCACGCTGGCCAAGCCCTCACCCTCTTCACCATCGCCATCGCCGCCGCGGAGATCGGCATCGGCCTCGCGATCGTACTGATGGTGTACCGCAACCGCGGCACCTCGGACGTCGACCGTCTGCGCGACACCGCCGAAGGCCACGAGCCCGGCCCGAACGACAGCACCGACAGCACCAGCACCGGCAGCGTCCGGCCGGAGGTCGCCGCGTGAGCACCACGACCCTCGCCGTCCTCGTCCCGCTGCTGCCCTTCCTGGGCGCGGTGGCGGGCCTGCTGCTCGGCCGCACCGCCCCCGGATTCGTCCGCCCGCTCGCGATCCTGCCGACGCTCGCCGCCGCCGTACTGGCCGTGACCGTCGCCCTCCGCCAGGGCGGCGGGCAGCCCGTCAGCACCGCGACCGAGCTCACCCCGACCGGCTCGGTTCCGATCGACCTCTCGCTCTACATCGACGGCTTCGCCGCGCTGGTTGCCGTCCTCGTCGGGGTCGTCGCCACCTGCGTACAGCTCTATTCGACGGCGTACCTCCGCGACGACCCGCGCTACCCCTCCTACGCGTCCCTCGTCTCGTTGTTCACCTCCGCCATGCTGCTCGTCGTCTACTCCGGCGACCTGATGGTGCTGCTGGTCGGCTGGGAAGTCATGGGCATCTGCTCGTACTTCCTCGTCGGCCACTACTGGGAGACCGAAGCGGCCCGCTCCGCCTCCCTGAAGGCCTTCCTCGTCACCAAGCTCGGCGACGTCCCCTTCCTGATCGGCCTGTTCGCGCTCGCCACGGACGCCGGATCCTTCCGGATCACAAAGATCCTCGGGACCGTCGCCGCCGGCGGACTCGACCACCCGACGCTGATCGCACTGCTCCTGCTCGCCGGAGTCGCGGGCAAGTCGGCGCAGTTCCCGCTGCACACCTGGCTCCCCGACGCGATGGCCGGTCCCACCCCCGTCTCCGCGCTGATCCACGCCGCGACGATGGTCGCCGCCGGTGTCTACTTCATCGCCCGTCTCCTTCCCGTCTTCGCGGCCTCCGCAGCCGCACTGGTGGTGATGGCCGTCATGGCGGCCGTCACGATGGTCGGCTCCGGCCTCGCCGCCCTGGCCCAGGACGACATCAAGCGGGTGCTCGCCTACTCCACCATCGGCCAGCTCGCCTACATGACCGGCGCCCTGGCCGTCGCCGACCGCGGTGCGGCCGTCTTCCACCTCCTGTCCCACGGCGCCTTCAAAGCGCTCCTCTTCCTGGGCGCGGGCGTGATCATCCACGCTGCCGGTACGAACTCCCTGGCCGCCATGTCCCGGATGGACGGCCTGGCCAAGCGCATCCCCGACGCCTTCTGGACGATGACGATCGCGCTGCTCGCGCTCGCCGCGATCCCGCCCTTCGCCGGCTTCTTCTCCAAGGAAGCCGTCCTCGTCGCAGCCGAGCAGACCGCCACCGGTCACTCGGACGCCGCTCCCTCCGCCGCCGGCTGGCTGGTGCTGATCGCCGGCGTGCTCACCGCCCTGCTCACCGCCGCCTACGCAGCCCGGCTGTGGCTGATGGCCTTCCGCGGCCGGGGCGCCGCCGCCCCCGACCACGGCAAGGAACCCCTCGCCATGACCGGCGTGCTGTGGCTGCTGGCCATCCCGTCGGTCGGCTTCGGCCTCGCCGCGGACTCGCTCGCCGACTGGTTCGACGGCCGGGCGCTCACCCCCACCGTGGCCACATCGGTCCTCGGCACGGGTGCCGCCCTCCTCGGCGCGATGCTCACCTACGCCCTCTGGCAGCGCGCCACGGCCAAGGCCGCCGAGGCCCCCGCGGCCGGGCCCGCCGGCAGCGCCGCCGCCGAGCAGCCCGCCGCCGTGTCCGCCGCCGTGTCCGCGGCCACGGCGGCAGCCGAGTCCGCGGCCGAAACGCCCGAGGTCGCGGAGGTCACCCATGAGCACCCCGCCGTGCCGGCGGGACCGGCCGCCGACCCCGGCCGGGCCCTCCTGGGCCCCCTGCACCGCCATGCGGCCGAGGGCTTCCACCTCGACGCCGTCTACGACCGGCTCTTCGTCCGCCCCGTCCGTGCCGCGGCCCGCCTCGTCGCCTTCCTCGACCGCGAGGTCGTGGACACGTACGTCCGCGGCGCGGGCACCGGCACCCGGCTGCTCGGCGGGCTCGTCCGCCGGGCCCAGACCGGCAACGTGCAGAGCTACCTGAGCGCCCTGCTCGCCGGCGCCGTGGTCCTGGCGATCGCCACCGCCGTCCTCGCCAACGTCAACGCCGGATCGTGAGCCGTGAGCCAGCCGTGATTGATATCAGCCCGTCCGTGATGCAGTTCCTTCTGGCGTTCATCGTGGCCGCGCCGCTCCTCGGCGCCGTCGCGGCTCTCCTGCCGGCCCCGCCCGGCCTCAAGGGCCGCAGCCCCGAGCAGGCCGTGCTCCGCCACGGCGTGACCGTGACCGGCGTGATCCTCGCCGCGGCGATCGCACTCGCCCTCGGCTTCGACCACGACGCACCGTCCCGCTTCCAGGCGACGACGGACATCAGCTGGATCCCGGCGCTGGACGTCCGGATCCACCTCGGTGTCGACGGCATCTCGCTCCCCCTCCTCGTGATGACCGCGCTGCTGTTCTTCCTCTGCGCGCTCTACAGCTACTCCAAGCTCCCCGCAGGCCCTTCCCCGAAGGCCTTCGTCGCGCTGCTCCTCGTCCTGGAGTCCGGCACCCTCGCGACCTTCGCCGTCCTCGACCTGCTGCTCTTCTTCCTCGCCTTCGAGATGGTCCTCATCCCGATGTACTTCCTCATCGCCCGCTGGGGCGGTGCTCAGCGGCAGGCCGCCGCCTGGAAGTTCATCCTCTACACGCTCCTCGGCTCCGTCGTCATGTTGCTCGGCATCCTCCTCATCGGTGTGACGGCGGACACATTCGACATGGTGGCACTCGCCTCTGACAACGGCCGCGAACTGTCCCGCACGACCCAACTGCTGGCCGTCCTCTCCATCGGCCTCGGCCTCGCCGTGAAGACCCCGATGTGGCCCCTGCACAGCTGGCTGCCGGACGCCCACACCGCCGCCCCCACCGTCGGATCCGTCCTCCTGGCCGGAGTCCTGCTCAAGATGGGCACGTACGGGTTCGTCCGCATCCTGCTGCCCGCCACCCCCGACGGCATGGCCGTTTTCGCCCCCTACCTGGGCGCCTTCGCCGTCGTCGGCATCGTCTACGGGTCGCTGGCCTGCCTGGCGCTGGCCCGCAAGGGGAACAAGGGCGACCTCAAGCGCCTCATCGCCTACTCTTCCGTCGGCCACATGGGCTTCGTCCTCCTCGGCATCGCGTCCATGACCCCCACCGGAGTCAACGGCGCCCTCTTCGCCAACATCGCGCACGGCCTGATCACCGGCCTGCTCTTCTTCCTGGTCGGCGCCCTCAAGGACCGCTACGGCACCGCCGAACTCGACACCCTCGCCGGCGCCACCGGAGCCGCCCTCTACGGCCGCGCCCCCCGCCTCGGCGCGCTCCTCGCCTTCGCCGCCGTCGCCTCCCTGGGCCTGCCGGGACTGGCCGGCTTCTGGGGCGAGATGCTGGCCCTGTTCGGCGCCTTCGACCCGGCCGAAGGACTGTCCCGCGCCGCGTTCCTCACGTACACGGCCGTCGGCGCGTTCGGCACCCTGCTCACCGCCGCCTACCTGCTCGTCGTCGTACGGCGCGTCTGCATGGGAGACCCGAAAGCGGGTCCCGAGCTCACCGTCGCGGACGTCCAGCGCCACGAGTTCGCCGCCTGGACCCCGCTCGTCGCCCTCACCGTCCTCGCCGGCCTGTGGCCCGCGCTCCTCCTCGGCCTGACCGATCCGGCCGTTCAGCAGCTCCTCGCAGGAGGCAACTCATGACGGCCCTGACGGTCCTCGCGGCCGAGACCCCCAGCCTGGTCCAGTCCGTCGACTGGCTCGCCATCGCACCCGTGGTGATCACCGCCGCCGTCGGCCTGGCCGTCCTCGTCGCCGACCTCTTCGTCGCCGAGCGCCACAAGCCGGTCCTCGGCTGGACCGCGGTAGCCGGCCTGGCCGCCGCGACTGCCTGCCTGCTGCCGCTGCGCTCCGGCGACCGCGCCACCTTCTGCCTCACCGCCGACCCCGAGGCCTGCAGCTACGTTGCCGACCACTTCACGCTCGTAGTCCAGTTCCTGGTGCTGGCCGGCGCCCTGCTGACCGCGCTCCTGTCGGTCACCGCCGTACGCGACACGCGCATGCCCGCGGGCGAGTACTGGTTCCTGCTGCTCTCCTCCGCCGCCGGCGCCGCCCTGCTGCCCGCCTCCCGCGACCTCGCCACCCTGATCGTCGCGCTGGAGGTCGCCTCCCTGCCCGCCTTCGCGCTCGTGGGCATGCGCCGCGGCGACCGCCTCTCCTCCGAGGCCGCCCTGAAGTTCTTCCTGTCCTCCGTCACGGCCACCGCCGTGTCGCTGATGGGCGTCAGCTTCGTCTACGCCGTCACCGGCTCGCTGCACCTCACCCAGGTCGCGGACCGCCTGGAGGACGTCCCCGGGCAGTTCGACACCCTCGCCGTGGCCGGTGTCGCGCTCACCCTGGTCGGCTTCGCGTTCAAGACCGCGGCCGTCCCCTTCCACTTCTGGGTGCCCGACACCTACGTCGGAGCTCCCCTCCCCATCGCCGGCTACCTCTCGGTGATCGGCAAGGCCGTCGGCTTCACCGGCCTCATCCTCGTCACGGTGATCGCCTTCCCGGCGTACGCGCAGGTCTGGGGCCCGGCCGTCGCAGTCCTCGCCGCGCTCACCATGACCCTGGGCAACGCCGCCGCCGTGCGGCAGTCCGCGGACCGCCCGCACAGCGCCGTACGGCTGCTCGCCTGGTCCTCGGTCGGCCAGGCCGGCTACCTGCTGGTCCCGATCGCCGCGGCGGCGTACGCCGAGCGCGACCAGATCGGCTCCACCCTCGCCTACGCGCTCATGTACGCGGCCGTGAACCTCGGAGCCTTCGCCGTGGCCGCCCTCGTCGCCCGCACCAAGCCGCTGCACCGCATCAGCGACTACCGAGGCCTGTACGCCGAGCGCCCCCTGGCCGCGCTGTCCCTCGCCTTCTTCCTGCTCTGCCTGGCAGGTCTGCCGCCGGGCATCATCGGCCTCTTCGCCAAGGTCACCGTCTTCCGGTCCGCCGTCGACGCGGGCCTGGGCTGGCTGGCCGCGGTCATGGCGGTCAACGTCGTCATCGCCCTGTACTACTACCTGCGCTGGACGGCGCTGCTCTTCCGCGTGCCCGAGGGCGCGGAGGGCGCACAGGCCCGTACGAAGGCCCCCTGGCCGGTTGCGGCGGCCATCGTCGCGACCGCGATCACCGCGGTCGTCCTCTCGGGCGCCCCGCAGCTCGTCCTGCGCGTCGCGTCGGGAAGCCTTTTCACGCAGTAGCCGGAGCGGGGCGGCTGCCCCGTACGGAGTAACGCGCGCGGCGGCCCCGCCACCCCCGCCGAGGGGGCGGCGGCGGGCCGCCGCTCCGGCACGCCCTGGGAACCAGACGCCGTCACCTCGCGTTGACCAGGAAGGGAGGGTCCACTGGACCGTAGACCCTCAGATCCATGACGGGCTCCCCTGCCGCACCACTTGGAGGGCGTACCGTGCACCGCCGGCACAACGGGCTCAAGACCGCCGTACTCCTCGGCGGGCTGTCCGCACTCATCATCTTGATCGGCAGCTTCTTCGGACGGACCGGCCTGATCGTCGCCGTCCTCGTCGCACTCGGGACGAACGCCTACGCGTACTGGAACAGCGACAAGCTGGCTCTGCGCGCGATGCGCGCCCGCCCCGTGAGCGAGTTCGAGGCGCCGCAGCTCTACCGCATGGTGCGCGAGCTCTCCACGTCCGCGCGCCAGCCCATGCCACGGCTCTACATCTCACCCACCGAGGCCCCGAACGCCTTCGCCACCGGCCGCAACCCGCGCAACGCCGCGGTCTGCTGCACCGAGGGCATCCTGCGCATCCTCGACGAGCGCGAGCTGCGCGGGGTCATCGGTCACGAGCTCAGCCACGTCTACAACCGCGACATCCTCATCTCCTCGGTGGCCGGGGCGCTCGCCTCGGTGATCATGTTCCTGGTGAACTTCGCCTGGCTCATCCCCATCGGCCGGTCGAACGACGACGAGGGCCCCGGGCTGATCGGCCTGCTGCTGATCATGATCCTGGGCCCGCTGGCCGCCTCGGTGATCCAGCTGGCCATCAGCCGCTCGCGCGAGTACGAGGCCGACGCCTCCGGAGCGCAGCTCACCGGGGACCCGCTGGCCCTGGCCAGCGCCCTGCGCAAGCTCGACGCCGGGACCAAGCAACTCCCGCTGCCGCCGGAGCCCCGTCTGGAAACAGCGAGTCATATGATGATCGCCAACCCGTTCCGGCCCGGCGCGGGACTTTCCAAGATGTTCTCCACCCACCCTCCGATGGCCGAGCGCATCGCCCGGCTCGAACAGATGGCAGGCCGCCGCCAATGAAGACAATCCTGAACGTCATCTGGCTCATCCTCAGCGGCATCTGGCTGTTCCTGGGATACCTGCTCGCGGGTGTGCTCCTCTGCATCACCATCATCGGCATCCCGTTCGGCATCGCCGCCTTCCGCATCGCGGTCTACGCGCTCTGGCCGTTCGGCTACACCACGGTCGAGCGCCACGATGCGGGCGCCCCGTCCTGCATCGGCAACGTCCTGTGGCTGGTGCTGGCCGGCTGGTGGCTGGCCCTCGGCCACATCGCCACCGGCATCGCCCTCTGCCTCACGATCATCGGCATCCCGTTCGGCATCGCCAACTTCAAGATGGTCCCGCTCTCGCTGCTCCCGCTGGGCCGCGAGATCGTCCCCACGGACGCCCCGTTCGCCTCCCGCTGACACTGCGGAAGCGACAGTTCGACACCGCGCCGCGGACGGGCCAGGCCCGTCCGCGGCGCGGTTTTCCACAGGGCGGGCGCGTGGTCGGCGGTGTGCGTCACCATGAACGCATGAACGCATGAACGCATGGACGAAACCAAGCAGTTGCCGGAGCACATCACAGACCGTGCGCGCAACTCCCCGCGGGCCCGTGGAAAGTGCCCGCCCGCCCCGTTGGGCCCCCAGGAGGCCGTCCGCGCCGAGGGCGGCGGAATGCGGCCCGGACCTGGAACCCGCGCCCCGGGCGGAGTTCAGCCCCCGGCCCTGAACGAGCCCGGCACTCGGTAGGCCAGCGCACCCAGAGCCAGCACCGCGGCCCCCGCGACCGCCGACGCGAGGGGCAGCGCACACGCCAGCACCACACAGCCGGACAGTCCGACCGCCGCCACGGCCCGCCCCTTGACACCTGAATCGAGAGTCCAGGCGGAAGCGTTCGCGATCGCGTAGTAGGCGAGCACTCCGAAGGAGGAGAAACCGATCGCGCCCCGCAGGTCGGCGGTGGCCGCGAGCACCGCCACGACCACGCCCACCGCGAGCTCGGCATGGTGCGGCAGCCGGTGCCGGGGATGCACGGCGGCCAGCGCACGCGGCAGGCGGCCGTCCCGGGCCATCGCCAGCACCGTCCGCGACACCCCGAGCACGAGAGCCAGGAGCGAGCCCAGCGCGGCCAGGGCCGCACCCGCCCGGACGACCGGCGCCAGTCCCGGCGCACCCGCCGCCCGGACCGCGTCCGCCAGCGGGGCCGGCGACCCGGCCAGCCCCTCGACGCCGAGCACCGACAGCACCGCCACCCCAACCGCCCCGTACACCAGCAGCGCGATGCCCAGCGCGATCGGCACCGCCCGCGGGACCGTGCGTTCCGGCTCGCGCACCTCCTCGCCCAGGGTGGTGATCCGCGCGTAGCCCGCGAATGCGAAGAACAGCAGGCCGGCGCCCTGCAACAGACCGAAGAGGGACCACTGGGCCCCGGCGAGCCGCTCCGGCCGTGCCACTTCCGAGGACAGGCACACCATCACCACCCCGGCCAGCACCGCCAGGACCGCCGCCACGATCAGCCGGGCGATCCGGGCGGACTTCTGGACCCCGCCGTAGCTCGCGGCGGTGATCGCCACCACCGCAGCCACGGCCACGGCGTGCTCGTGCCCGGGCCACACGTACGCACCGACCGTCAGTGCCATCGCCGCGCAGGACGCGGTCTTGCCGATCACGAAGCCCCAGCCGGCCAGCCAGCCCCAGAAGGGTCCGAGCCGCTCCCGCCCGTACACGTAGGTGCCGCCGGAGGCCGGGTAGCGGGCGGCCAGCCGCGCCGAGGAGAGCGCGTTGCAGTAGGCCACCACGGCCGCCACCGCGAGGGCGGCGAGGAGCGCCCCGCCCGCGGCCCGCGCGGCCGGGGCGAAGGCCGCGAAGACGCCGGCGCCGACCATCGCTCCGAGCCCGACGACGACCGCGTCGGAAACCCCCAGGGTGCGTTTCAGCTCGTTCTCCACGCGCGGAGGGTAGCCGGGCTAGGTGACGCCCTCCCGGCCGGGGAGCGGCGTCCGGGTGCGCTCCCAGCCCTCCAGGGCGGTCAGGCAGGCGTGGTCGAGATGGCGCAGCCCGCTCAGGTCCAGCCGCACCGGCTGCCCGTGCGGCAGCGCGTCCAGGGCGTCGAGCAGTTTGGGCAGCCGCAGGAAGCTCGCGTTCCCGATGACCCGCACGCACAGCTCCTCGCCCTCCCACACCTCCTCGACGTGCACATGGGAGGTCTCCCAGGCCGCCTTGGCGATGGCTAGGCCCAGCCCGAACAGCACCCCCTCGAACAGGTTGGTGACCACGATCGCGCCGGCCGTGGCGACCAGCACCACCGCCTCGCCCCGGTGCGTGCGCCACAGCGCGGCCACCGACCTGACCGGCAGCAGCTTCCACCCCGCGTACAGGAGCACTCCGGCCAGAGCGGCCAGCGGCACACTCTCCAGTACCTGGGGGAAGGCCACGGCGAAGAGCAGCAGCCAGCCGCCGTGCATCACCCGGGACGCCCGGGTGCGCGCTCCGGCCTCCACATTGGCGGCGCTGCGGACGATCACGGCGGTCATCGGCAGCGCCCCGAGCAGCCCGCAGACACTGTTGCCCACGCCCTGGGCGATCAGCTCCTGGTCGTACTCCGTCCGGGGACCGTCGTGCATCCGGTCCACGGCGGCGGCACTGAAGAGCGTCTCGGCGGAAGCGATCAGTGCCAGCGCGACCACCGTCCCGGCCGCGCCGAAGGACGCCAGTACCCCGAACTCGCCCCAGGCGGGCGGGGACACGGCCTCCAGCACCCCTGTCACGCGCACCATCTCGACGGGCAGCCGCAGCAGGGCCGCCGCCGCGGCGGCGACCGCCACCCCGACCAGCGCGCCCGGCAGCACCCGCAGGCGGGCGGGCGCCCGGCGCCACACGACCATGACGGCGATGGTCACGACCCCCAGCAGCGCAGCGGCCCAGTCGGCCCGCGCCGCGAGCCCGTGCACACCGCCCAGCTTCGCCAGGGTCTGCCCGGGAGCCTCCGCGTCACCCAGGGCGTACAGCTGCCCGGCGATCAGCACGAGCCCGATGCCGGCCAGCATCCCGTGCACCACGGCCACGGAGATCGCCCGGAACCACCGGCCGAGCCGCAGCGCCCCCATGCCCAGCTGGAGCACGCCGGCGGCCAGCACCAGCACCCCGAGGGCGGCCGTGCCGTACGTTTGCAGCGCCTCGTAGACGAGTACGGTGAGCCCGGCCGCTGGCCCGCTCACCTGCAGGGAGCTCCCGCGGAACCAGCCGGTGACCAACCCTCCGACGACGCCGGTGACGATCCCCAGCTCGGCCTGCACCCCGGAGGCGACCGCCACCCCGACGCACAGGGGGATGGCGACCAGTGCGACGACGACGGACGCCCCGAAGTCTTCGCGAAACGTGCCGGCCCCAGGCATGCGAGAACCCCCTGCCACGCGGTGATGTGATGCCACCCACGGTGCTGGGCGCACTCCCCGCCGCCCAAGTGCCCACGGAAGCCCGCGGCAGCGCGCGCGCCGCACGCGCCCGGCACACGCACCCCACGCACCCCGCAATCACCGCGGCCCGGCGGTCGGTGAGGACCGCCGGGCCGGCGTGGTGACAGGTCGCGGACCTCGGGTCAGCGGTAGTTCACGAACTGGATCGCGAAGTCCAGGTCCTTGCCCTTGAGGAGGGCCTGGACGGCCTGGAGGTCGTCACGGCTCTTGGAGCTGACGCGCAGCTCGTCGCCCTGGACCTGGGCCTTGACGCCCTTCGGACCCTCGTCACGGATGATCTTCGCGACCTTCTTGGCGTTCTCCTGGGAGATGCCCTCCTCGATCGTGGCGAAGATCTTGTATTCCTTGCCGGACAGCTGCGGCTCACCGGCGTCGAGCGCCTTGAGCGAGATGCCGCGCTTGACCAGCTTGGTCTCGAAGACGTCGAGGACGGCCTTGACGCGCTCCTCGGAGTTCGCCTCCATCAGGATCTTCTCGCCGGACCAGGCGATGGTGGCGCCGGTGCCCTTGAAGTCGTAGCGCTGCGAGAGCTCCTTGGCGGCCTGGTTGAGGGCGTTGTCGACCTCCTGCCGCTCGACCTTCGAGACGATGTCGAAACTGGAGTCGGCCATGTGCTGTGGCTCCTTGAAGTCGATTGCGATCGCCCCGGAGGGCGCGGCCGGACATCCCCGGACCGCTCGGCAAAGCCTAGCCACCGCGCCCGCCCGCGGTGCTGATCAATCCGGTGGCGAAGCACCCCCGGTCATCAGGTATCGTTTACGTCGTTGCCAGGGAGAACCGCGGAAAGCGGTCTTGAAGGCGACATCCCATGGCGGTGTGCCCGAGTGGCCAATGGGAGCGGACTGTAAATCCGTCGGCTTAGCCTACCCAGGTTCGAATCCTGGCGCCGCCACGCGAGTGGAACCCTCGTTCATCTGCGAAAGCGCAGTGGACGGGGGTTCTTTCGCATTCCTGGCAGCGCCGTGGGGGCGCCCGGCCGCATCGTCGGCGGCTCCCGGTCGTTCACCGGGGGTGAAATGGACATCTGACACGCGGGGGAAGGTGGGCGGCGGGGTACTCGTGGCCCTGCTCGGCGCGGGGATTCCGGCTCTGGTGGGAGCCGCCCTGCACACGGACGTGGGGGAGCCCTACCGGGAGACCCGGCTGTACTTCGGCACGGCACGGGCCGACGGCCGGGACCCGGTTGCGGAGCGGGAGTTCATGCGGTTCCTGGACCGGGAGATCACCCCCGCCTTTCCCGAGGGGCTGACCCTCCACGACGGGTACGGCCAGTGGCGCGGCGGGGACGACAGGATCGTCCGGGAGACCTCCTACGAAGTGGTCCTGCTGTACCCGGAGAAGGAGGCCGACGAGCGCAGCGTGCGCATCGAGCGGATCCGTGACACGTACGAGCGCCGCTACCAGCAGGACTCCGTCGGGCGCTCCGACGACACGCTGCAAGCGCAGTTCTGAGCCGCGGGCGGGAGGGCCGGCGCCGGGTGCCCGCCCTTCCGCCGGGTCGTCAGTTGCCCGCCACGCCCTTCACGGCGACCTGGACCGGGGTCGAGCCGGAGATCAGCTCCAGGGTCAGGCCCGCCGTCGCGGGCGTCTCCACCAGCTCGGCCAGGACCGCCGCCACGTCGTCGCGCGGCACCGTCCCCCGGCCCGTCCGCGCCTCCAGGCGCACCTGCCCCTGTCCGGCGTCGTCGAGCAGTGATCCGGGGCGCAGGACCGTCCACTCCAGGCCCAGCCGGGTCCGTACGTGGTCGTCGGCCTCGCCCTTCGCCCGCAAGTAGACGTCGAAGACCTCGTCGCCCTCGTGGTGGGCGTCCGCGCCCATCGAAGAGACCATCAGGAACCGGCGGACGCGGGCCCGTTCGGCCGCATCGGCGAACAGCACCGCCGCACCCCGGTCCACGGTGTCCTTGCGCCCGGCGCCGCTGCCGGGGCCGGCGCCCGCCGCGAACACCGCCACGTCCGCACCCTGCAGGATCCCCGCCACGTGCTCCACCGTGGCCGACTCCAGATCGCAGAGCACCGGTTCGGCGCCCGCTTCCCTGAGGTCGTCACCCTGTTCGAGGTCGCGGATGATGCCCGCGACCTCGTACCCGCGCGCGGCGAGCAGGCGCTCCAGCCGCAGCGCGATCCGACCGTGTCCACCCGCGATGACGATGCGCATGTCCCGACGGTACGACGAGCCGGGCGCCCCCGCCCGGGAAGACACCCCTCAGGGCCCGGCCTCCGTGCGGCCCTGCCGGGGCAGGTCCAGGGCCACCGCGACGGCGGAGTCGCAGTACTCCCTTACCGCGCTCGTCCGGGCCACCACCCGCCCGCGGTGGATCACGATCCGGCTGTACGCGAGGGACAGCACGCCCGAGATCCGGTCGCCCCGTACGGCGAGCAGCTCCGCCGGGAAGCCGGCCTCCACCCGCACCTCCGGCAGGCCCATGGCCTCGCGGGCGCGGGCGCTGACGGATTCGTAGGCCTCGCCGGGGCGGAGCCCGCCCTGGGAGGCAAGGAGGTAAGCGGCCTCCAGCGGGTCGCCGCGGCCGACCGGGTTGCCGCTGTCCCGCAGCGCCCCGCTGCCGGCGGCGACGGGCACTCCGGCGGCCCGCAGCAGTCGTACGGGGGCGGTGCGCAGGCCGCGGCGCTCCAGCGCCGCGCAGTCGCCCTGGGGCAGGCAGGTCACCCGTACGCCGGCCGCCGCGAGCTGGTCCGCGGCGCGGGCCGCCGTGTCCAGCGGGAGCCGGGAGAGGCCGCCCAGGGGGCCGATGGTCACCCCGGGGCGCAGCCCGCCCGCCATCGCCGCGAGCCGGGAGAGGCGGGCCGGGTCGTCACCGTCCGTGTGCAGGTCCACGGGGCAGCCGTGCTCGTCGGCGAGCCCCAGCACGGCTTCGAGGAAGCCCGTGGGGTCCGGGTCCAGGTCCGGGCAGCCGCCGATCACCGCGGCGCCCATCTTGACCGCGTCCCGCAGCATGGCGAGCCCGTCGGCTCCGGCCGCCCCGGTCAGCAGCCGGGGTACGGCGACCGCGGTCAGGTCGGCGAGCCCGCGCAGTGAGCGCCGGGCCTGGAGCACGGCTTCCAGGGGGCCGAGACCGTGCACGCCGCCGATCCGCACGTGCGAGCGCAGGGCGGTCGCGCCGTGGCCGAGCTGGAGCAGCGCCGCTTCGGTGGCGCGGCGCTGCACCTCGTCGGGGGCGTACGAGACGGGGCCGTCTCCGTCGGCGGTCAGCGCCGTGTCCCCGTGGGCGTGCGGCTCGGCGGGGGCGGGGAGCAGCAGGTATCCGCTGAGGTCCACCCGGGACAGCGCGGGGGAGGACAGGCTGCCGGTGGTCCCGACGGCCTGGATCCGGCCGCCGCCGAGGCGGACGTCGACGGTGCGGCCGTCCGTGAGGCGGGCCCCGGCGAGGAGCAGGGTGGTGGCCTCGGCGGCAGCCGCGCTGCCGTTGCCGTTGCCGCCGCGGGGGGAGGGGGACGGCTGCTGCGGCTGGCTGTCGGACATCGCGCTCCTGCGGTGGCTCGGGCGGTCCCTGGGGCCGTGGCCGCGGCCCTCGGCCCAAGATCACGCAGCGTGCTCCGAGCCTAGGGCGCGGCATGCTCCGCTTCGCGCAGGAGCGCAATAGTCGTACCGGTGTGGTGCCTCCGCGCCGGCGCGCTTGCGCTCCTCCGCGCCAGGGCGCCCGCGCACCCGCGCCGGCCGCGAAGAGTGAGCGCCCGGTGTGAGCCCGCGCACAAACTGCGGGGGAAGTGGGGCGGGAGTGGCCGGCGAGTTGACCGGGAGAGGCTTCAGAACCCCCTCGGGGCCCAGTTCCCGCAAAGGATTTGGGCGATCGGCGGGCAACCGTGTAATGTCTTCATCGCTCGCCCCAATAGCTCAGTCGGTAGAGCGTCTCCATGGTAAGGAGAAGGTCTGCGGTTCGATTCCGCATTGGGGCTCTGGTGAGAGAGGTTCCCCACCCTCGGGTGGGGAGCTGATCACATCAAAGCGGCGTAGCTCAGTCGGTAGAGCAAGCGGCTCATAATCGCTGTGTCACCGGTTCAAGTCCGGTCGCCGCTACCCACAGTAGCCGATTGCGGGGTCGGTCTCCCGATCGGCTACTCTTTTATGCGTTCATCCGTCCCATAGTCCGTCAAGGAGCACTCACGTGGCTGCCACCGACGTCCGCCCGAAGATCACGCTGGCCTGCGTGGAGTGCAAGGAGCGGAACTACATCACCAAGAAGAACCGGCGTAACAACCCGGACCGCATGGAGATGAAGAAGCACTGCCCGCGCTGCAACTCGCACACCGCGCACCGCGAGACCCGCTGACCCAGGCGAAGTCTCGAATACAGGCACCGTCATGAGGTCGTCCCCTTCATTGGGGGCGGCCTCCTGTCGTTTCCGTGCCCGTTCCTGTCTTTGTCCCTGTGTGTTTCGTGTCCCTTCAACAGGAGGTAGTGAGTCATGGCTCTCGACCAGTCCTTCGTGGGGCGGAGCTACCCGCCCACCGATCCGTACGAGGTCGGCCGGGAGAAGATCCGCGAATTCGCGGTCGCGGTGGGCGATGCCAATCCCGTCTACACCGACCCCGAAGCGGCCAAGGCCTACGGCCACTCCGATGTGATCGCGCCGCCCACTTTCGTGTTCGCCATCACGTTCAAGGCGGCCGGCCAGGTCGTCGAGGACCCGCAGCTGGGGCTGGACTACAGCCGCGTCGTGCACGGCGACCAGAAGTTCGCCTACTCCCGCCCTGTGCGTGCCGGTGACCGGCTGTCGGTGACTTCCACCATCGAGGCCGTGAAGTCGCTCGCGGGCAACGACATCATCGACATCCGCGGCGAGGTCCACGACGAGACCGGCGAGCACGTGGTGACGGCGTGGACGAAGCTCGTCTCCCGCGCCCCCGAGGAGGCCTGACATGGCAGCGCAGATCAAGTACGCCGACGTCGAGGTCGGCACCGAGCTGCCCGCCGCGTCCTTCCCCGTGACGCGTGCCACGCTCGTGCAGTACGCCGGCGCCTCGGGCGACTTCAACCCGATCCACTGGAACGAGAAGTTCGCCAAGGAGGTCGGACTGCCGGACGTGATCGCGCACGGCATGTTCACCATGGCCGAGGCCATCCGCGTGGTCACCGACTGGGCGGGTGACCCGGGCGCGGTGGTGGAGTACGGCGTGCGCTTCACCAAGCCCGTCGTGGTCCCCAACGACGAGCAGGGCGGCCTGATCGAGGTCACCGCCAAGGTCGCGGCGAAGCTGGACGACAACCGCGTACGAGTCGACCTGACGGCCATGAGCGCCGGCCAGAAGGTCCTCGGCATGTCCCGCGCGGTGGTTGCACTCGCCTGAGGGCCTGAGGGCCTGAGGGCCTGAGGGGCTCGGTGCCCGGGTGTCCGAGGGGGCGGGGCCGCCTCCTCGGCGCCCCGCTCCGTCCCGGCACCCTTCTGCCCGAGCGGCCCGCGGCGCCCCTTGACGAAGTTAGTGATTGAGCACTAACTTCATGGCATGGCAAGGATGAGTGCAGACGAGCGGCGTGAGAGCGTCATCCGTGCGGCGATGCACGAGTTCGCCCGGGGTGGGTACCACGGGACCTCCACCGAGGCGATCGCCAAGCGGGTGGGCGTCTCGCAGCCGTACCTCTTCCGACTCTTCCCCAGTAAGCAGGCGATCTTCCTGGCCGCGTCCCAGCGCTGCCTGAGGGAGACGTGCGACGTCTTCGCCGCAGCCGTCGA
Organism: Streptomyces sp. NPDC058880; assembly: GCF_042742535.1. Taxonomy (NCBI): domain Bacteria; kingdom Bacillati; phylum Actinomycetota; class Actinomycetes; order Kitasatosporales; family Streptomycetaceae; genus Streptomyces; species Streptomyces sp. NPDC058880. Next base: position 5,137 of record NZ_JBHYMC010000077.1, on the reverse strand, counting down.
AGGGCTGCACGGCGAAGAGGCCCAGCAGGCCATGGCGAACGCATACACCCGGTTGATCGTCGAGGATCCCGACAAGCTGCAGATGCAGCTGCAGATGTACGTGGCCGTCGCCGCCGCCGAGGCGGCCGGGGACCGCGAGCTCGGCGAGCTGGTCCGTGCCGGCTGGACGGAGCTCTGGGACACCGTCCATCTGTCGCTGGGCGCGGACGCGGGGGAGACGACGACCTTCATGGCCTACGGAATGCTGATCAACACCTTGGCCGCCATGGGGTTCCCGCCCGAGCACAGGGTCTGGCAGGGGTTCTATCCCGAGACCCGGGTCGCCGGCCGTCCGGAGGGGTGAAGGAAGTGCGCGATCCGTGCGCGCATCCGCATGGGCCAGAAAGTTAGTCAGTGATAACTAACAACTTGTAGGGGGAATCATGCAGGTACCCGGCACCGACAAGGACACCGACACCAGACTGCGCGGGCCCGCCGTCTGGGCCCTCGTCCTCACCGGCGTGGCCAGCTTCATGGCCGCACTCGACAACCTGGTGGTGACCACCGCCCTGCCCGCCATCCGTGCGGACCTCGGCGGCCGGCTGGAGGACCTGGAGTGGACGGTGAACGCCTACACGCTCACCTTCGCCGTCCTCCTCATGTTCGGCGCCGCCCTCGGCGATCGCTTCGGCCGCCGGCGGCTGTTCATCGCCGGCCTCGCCGTCTTCACCGGCGCCTCCGCGGCGGCCGCCCTCTCGCCCGGGATCGACGCGCTCATCGCCGCCCGCGCCGTGCAGGGCGTGGGAGCCGCCGTCATGATGCCGCTCACCCTCACCCTGCTGACCGCCGCCGTCCCGGCGGCCCGGCGCGGCATGGCCCTCGGCATCTACGGCGCCGTCACCGGCCTCGCCGTCGCCAGCGGCCCCCTCATCGGCGGCAGTCTCACCGAGCACATCTCCTGGCAGTGGATCTTCTGGCTCAACGTGCCCATAGGCCTGGCCCTGATCCCGCTCGCCCGCCTGCGCCTCGCCGAGTCCACCGTCCCGGGAGCCCGCCTCGACGTCCCCGGCACCCTGCTCGTCAGCGGCGGCCTCTTCGGCATCGTCTACGGCCTGGTCAACGCCAACTCCGAGGGCTGGACCAGCACCCCCGTGCTCGCCGGCCTGATCGTCGGAGCCGCACTCGTCGCCGCCTTCGTCCGCCACGGCTTCACCGACGCCGACCCGGTCCTCCCCATGCGGCTCTTCCGCGACCGCGGCTTCCTGGGGATCAACCTGGCCAGCCTGCTGATGTTCCTCGGCATGTTCGGCTCGATCTTCCTGCTCAGCCAGTTCCTTCAGGGCGTCGCGGGGTACTCGCCCACCGAAGCCGGCCTGCGCATGCTCCCCTGGACCGGGATGCCGATGATCGTGGCCCCGCTGGCCGGGATCCTCTCCGACCGCATCGGCGGCCGCCCCGTGGTCGCCGCCGGCCTGGCCTTCCAGGCACTCGGCCTCGGCTGGTTCGCCGCGGTCCTGAGCACGGACGTCTCGTACGCCGCGCAGCTGCCGCCGCTGATCCTCAGCGGGATCGGCATGGCCCTCTACTTCGCCCCCGCGGCCAACGTCCTGATGTCCACCGTGCGCCCCGCCGACCAGGGCAAGGCCTCCGGCACCAACAACGCCCTGCGCGAGGTCGGCGGAGCCCTCGGCGTGGCCGTCCTGGCCTCGGTCTTCTCCGCCCGGGGCGGCTACGCGTCCCCGCAGGCGTTCACCGACGGCACCGTCCCCGCCCTGTGGATCGGCGCCGCGGCCGTCGCGCTCGCCGCCGCGCTGGCCCTCCTGGTGCCCCGCAGGGCCGAGAACGCGCCCGCCCCCCTGCCCGGCGCCGTACCCGCGGCCGCCCCGGCCGGAGCCGCGGACCAGGTCTCCGCCGCCGGGTGATCCGCGCGGCCACGGCACCCGCCCGCCCGATCAGGCCCTCGCGGCTCCCACACAGCCGCACCACGGAAGGAGAGCACCCCATGCCCGACATCCCCTGGTCCACACCCACGCCCGCCGCCCCCGGCGCCGAGGTCCACGTCATGGCCTCCCGCTTCGAGACCACCACCCTCCTCGGGGCCGTCAGGTTCCTCCTGAAGTCCCCCGGCATCATCCGCCAGATGCGCAGGGCCCCCGGCGCCCACGGCGCCGCCCTGCGGGCGCGCGTCCTGCGCCGCACCTTCCTCACCCTCTCCGCGTGGGAGGACCGCGACGCGCTGTACCGGTTCGCCCGCAGCGAGCCCCACCGCTCCAGTGCCCGCGCAGCCAGCGCGTACATGCGGGAATCCGTCTTCACGCACTGGACCGTCCCCGCCACCGAGCTGCCCCTGGGCTGGCCCGAGGCCGAGCGGCGCCTCGCCGAGCGGACGGCGGGCCGCTGACCCGGGCGGTAGGGGGGAGGAGCGAGTGCGGTCCGTGGCCCCGCAGGGATGCGAGGGGCACGGACCGTACTCTTGTCCCCGTGCAGGAACTCCACGACGCCCCCCTCGCCCCGCTGACCACCTTCCGTCTCGGTGGTCCCGCCGCCCGCCTGGTCACCGCAACCACCGACGCCGAGGTGATCGCCACCGTCCGTGCGGCGGACGAGAGCGGCACCCCCCTTCTGGTCATCGGTGGCGGCAGCAACCTCGTCATCGGCGACCGGGGCTTCGACGGCACCGCCCTGCGCATCGCGACCACCGGATTCCACCTGGACGGCACCCACCTGGAGCTCGCCGCCGGCGAGAACTGGAGCGACGCCGTCGCCCGCACCGTCGAAGCCGGCCTCGCCGGCATCGAGTGCCTCGCCGGCATCCCCGGCTCGGCCGGTGCCACTCCGATCCAGAATGTCGGGGCGTACGGCCAGGAGGTCTGCGACACCATCACCGAGGTCGTCGCCTACGACCGCACCACCGGCGAAACGGTCACCCTGACCGCCGCCGAGTGCGCCTTCCGGTACCGCAACAGCACCTTCAAGGACCAGCCCGACCGCTACGTCGTCCTGCGCGTGCGCTTCGCCCTGGAGGACGCCGGCGGGCTCTCGGCGCCGATCAAGTACCCCGAGACCGCCCGCGCCCTCGGCGTCGGGGCCGGCGACCGGGTCCCCGCCGCCACCGCCCGCGAGACCGTGCTGCGGCTGCGCGCGGGCAAGGGCATGGTCCTCGACCCCGCCGACCATGACACGTGGTCGGCCGGCTCCTTCTTCCACAACCCGATCCTGACCGACGAGGCCTACGCCGCCTTCCTGGCCCGCGTCCAGGACCGCCTCGGCCCCGACACCGCACCGCCCGCCTACCCCGCCGGTGAGGGCCGTACGAAGACCAGCGCGGCCTGGCTGATCGACAGGGCCGGCTTCGCCAAGGGCTACGGCACCGGCCCGGCACGCATCTCCACCAAGCACACCCTCGCCCTCACCAACCGCGGCGAGGCCACCACCGAGGACCTCCTCACCCTGGCCCGCGAGGTCGTCGCGGGCGTCCAAGCGGCCTTCGGCGTCACCCTCGTCAACGAGCCGGTGACGGTCGGCGTCAGCATCTGAGGAGTCCCGGCCGCCCATGCTCTGTCCCCGTCACGGGGCCGGTACGGACCCCACTCGGCTCGTGGGTCGCACGCTCAGCAGGGTCGTCGCGTCCTGGCACGTCAGCGACGGCGAACGCTCCGAGTCCCCGCTCGACGTCTGGCTGATCGACAGCGTCGGCGACTCCATCCGGATCACCACCGGCTCCGACTGGTGCCTCATCGTCGAGTCCGGCTCGCCCCACGCGCCGTACGACATGGGCGAATGGGGCCGCATCGAGGTCGGAGAGGACCTCGGCGACCACCCCTTCCTGCGGCACCTGGGCGAGATCGTCTCCTCGGTCGCCGAGTTCGCGCTGCCCGAGCAGGGCCGCACCCACCTGGAGATCGGCTTCCCCGACGGCCGCCGGGTGCGTGCCGACTGCCACGAGGGGGACCTGCGGCTCACCCGGTGAGCCAGTGGTCGATCCCCGCCAGCAGCTTCGCCTGCACGTCGTCCGGCGCGGCGCTCCCGCGCACCGACTGACGGGCCAGCTCGGCGAGCTCCGCGTCCGTGAAGCCGTGGTGGCGGCGGGCGATCTCGTACTGCGCCGCGAGCCGGGACCCGAACAGCAGTGGGTCGTCCGCGCCCAGCGCCATCGGTACACCGGCCTCGAACAGTGTGCGCAGCGGGACGTCCTCGGGCCGCTCGTACACGCCCAGGGCCACGTTGGACGCCGGACAGACCTCGCAGGTGATCTGCCGGTCGGCGAGCCGCTGCAGCAGCCGGGGGTCCTCCGCCGCCCGCACGCCGTGCCCGATGCGGGCGGCGTACAGGTCGTCGAGGCAGTCGCGGACCGAGGACGGGCCGGTGAGCTCGCCGCCGTGCGGGGCCGCGAGGAGCCCGCCGTCGCGGGCGATGGCGAAGGCGCGGTCGAAGTCCCGGGCCATGCCGCGGCGCTCGTCGTTGGACAGGCCGAACCCCACGACGCCGCGGTCGGCGTAGCGCACGGCGAGCCGGGCCAGGGTGCGCGCGTCGAGGGGGTGCTTCATGCGGTTCGCGGCGATGAGCACCCGCATCCCCAGCCCGGTCTCGCGGGAGGCCGCGTCGACGGCGTCGAGGATGATCTCGACGGCCGGGATCATCCCGCCGAGCATCGGGGCGTAGGAGGTGGGATCCACCTGGATCTCCAGCCAGCCGCTGCCGTCCCGCACATCCTCCTCGGCGGCCTCGCGGACCAGCCGCCGGATGTCGTCGGGCTCGCGCAGGCAGGAGCGGGCGGCGTCGTACAGCCGCTGGAAGCGGAACCAGCCGCGCTCATCGGTGGCGCGGAGCCTGGGCGGCTCCCCGCCGGTCAGGGCGTCCGGAAGGCGCACCCCGTACTTGTCGGCGAGTTCCAGCAGGGTCGATGGTCGCATCGACCCGGTGAAATGCAGGTGGAGGTGGGCCTTCGGTAGAAGCGTGAGATCGCGTGCGTGCTCCATCTGGTGATCCTGCCGTACCGCCGCGCTCCGCGGGAGGGGGTTTTCCCTTTCGGGGGCTTGCCCGAACGCAGGAGCGGCGAGGTGCGGCACCGCTGCCGGGGCCCGGCGCCTCGAATGCCGCTGGGGCCGGATGCGGTGTGACGGAGCGGGGAACGCCCGGGCGGCGGCACCCCGAGGGG
>NZ_JBHYMC010000076.1:8256-32756 GCF_042742535.1 Streptomyces sp. NPDC058880 | reverse complement strand
CCCGCATCTCAGCATGGACATGTCTAGCAGGTGTCCGGCATGGCGATCAGTACCACGATCGAGCGATCACGAACCGAGGAAGAACGGACTTAACGTCCTCTGAGACCGAACGCTTTCCAGATCCGGCCGACCGAGGACTTCGACAGTCCGCTCTCGGCTGCCATCGAAGCCCTCGACCAGTGCGTGGCGTCCTTCGGTGACCGCTCCAGCGTGGCGACGACGACCTCCTCGACCCGGTCATCGGTGATCTTCCTCGGGGCGCCGGGCCGGGGCTCGTCCACAAGTCCTTCCATCCGGCGCTCCAGGAAGCGCCGCCGCCACTTGCCCACGGTCTGCGGCCAGATACCGAGCTCGTCGGCAACCTGCCGGTTCGTCTTGCCGTCCGCACACCCCAGCACGATCCGGCACCGCTGAGCCAGCGCCTGAGAGGACTTCGCCCGCCGCGACCAGCGCACCAGTGTCGCCCGCTCATCCTCGGACAACACCAGCTCGGCCATCGGCCGCCCCATCTTCACCATGGAGACAGCCTACTAATTCAACGAACTCCCGGCGCAGGACACTAGTTGGGTCATCGCGGGGCAGGCGGCGGTGAGCTCGGCGAGGAGGGCCGTGTCCTTGTCCCGGAGGCGGTCGGGGTGGGTGAGCAGGAGGCGGTCGCGGTCGGGGTCGACCAGGGTGGGCCGGTATCGCGGTGCCCGGCGCAGGGCCTCTGGTTCGCGGGTGCGCGCGTAGCGCTTGACAGTGGTCAGGGCCAGGTTCAGGCGGCGGGCGCATATTCGAGCAGGCCGACGCCCTTGTTCAGGAGGTCGTGGATCTGATGCCAGCGTTCGCGTGTCATTCGCTCGTGCACGCCGGCCGGACGGGGCGTGTTGGCGGTGGCCCAGCAGGCGCTGTGGGAGCGGACCTCGGCCAGGGGCTTCTCACACAGGTTCTTCCACAGGTGCCAGTGGTCGCTGACCTGCGCTGCTTCAGGGAGGGCCCGGCGCACGGCCTCGCCGTAGGCGCCGGATCCGTCGCGGCAGGCGATCTCGACGCCGGGATGCGCGCGCAGCCACTGTTCCAGGGTGTCGGCACCGCGGCCCAGGAGCACATCGACCCGCTCGCCGGTCTCGGCGTCAGTCAGGACAGTCGCGTAGCGGTGGCGGCGCTTGAGCGCGAAGCCGTCGACACCGAGAACGCGCGGCACCCTCACCACGGGCAAGGGCAGACGGGCCAGCAGCCGCAGGGCCGTCGAGCGGGATATCGCTGTGGCCAGGACACGGGAGAGGCGGGCGCACGCCCGGCCCGCTAACTCTTTCACTACCTGACCGAGCTGGTCGGCGAGTCGACGTGTGCGCCGCTGATAGCGTTCGATCAGGCCTGGGACCTGTTCACGGAACGTCTGCCGGGGGCAGCCCAGGACCGGGCAGACCAGGCGCCGGACCTGTACCGACACCACGACCCGCCTGCCGTCCGCCGGCACGTCCGCGATCGTACGTCGGTGGATGCCGTGCACCCGCCTCGTCGGCTGCCCGCACACCGGGCACGGCACCGCCTCTTCCCGGGTCCGGGCCGACACCCGGATGAACTCGCCCTCGCCCGTCACAGCCTCGACGACCAGCGGTGACAGTCCCGAAAACACCACGCCCACAAGCTCGTTGACATCTCGCATGCAACATCAACGGCGACCCGTCACCCGTCGTTGCCGCCGATTACGGGACAGAGCCGTTGGATTGACAGCCCTGAAGCTCGCCCCACCGTGCTCCAGTCAGCGGGGGCAGGCGGCACCGTACGGCCTGCGATGTGTTCGCGGAGGCGTCGGGTCAGTTCCGGCAGGTCGTAAGGCAGGAAAGCTGACCTGCAGGAGGCGCAGGGCGAAGTCCGATGGCTGGTCGCCCTGAAACATTGCCGCGTCCATCGGCTTGATCTTCACGTCCCAGGCATCGGGGGCAGCCCAGTGCGTCATCCGCACGTAGAAGGCATCCCGCGGTCCGGCATTTGCTACGGCCGAGAGGAAGGAGAGTCCGCTGTCGACCGGAAAGTCGATGAGCATCCAGCCGCGGCGGGACTCCACCCACTCCGCCATGTGCGGCAACTTCCCTGGCCAATCCGAGTTGCTCTCGGCCAAGTCCTGGCAGCACGTGCACGTGTCGATGCCACCCTCCCAGATCGCCTGGATAGCTGCTGCGAGCTGCTCGTCGATCTGGGCATGGAGGTTGTCCACCCGGACGAGAACGGTGGGATGCGTGCCTTCGTAAGACGTCATCGCAGGAGCATAGAAGCGGAGTACGACATCAGAGTAGGCGGAGCCCGCCGGCAACATGCTCTGCTTCAACCGGCCGCGCACCCGCTAGCCGGGCACCCCTGGGAGCCCTCAGTGCCTCAACGACTGCACCACGACCCCCGCCGACAGTAGGAGTCCGGCACCGGCCATCACCCTGGCGGCGGTGGGGTGTTCGCGCGGGTCCGCCCCGGTTGCCAGCAGGAGCTGCAGCGCCGAAGGGAAGAACAGGAACATCCCGGCCATCGCGCCGATGAACGACCACAGCACCAGCAGCGCCGCGATGGTGCCCGCGACGTAGACGAAGCCGGACGGCCGGGCGTACAGGAACAGCGGCACGGAGACCACCGCGGCGGTCGCGAGGGCGAGCGCCGGGATGCTGGAACCCGCGAACCACACGATCAGCACCGGTAGGGGGGTGACCACGGCGCACAGCACGAGGCCGAACTGCCATGGATGAATACTCGCTCGCGCAGCAGCCTGCATGACCAAACCCCCGGACTCGGTATCTTGAACGTGTTCAAGATACCGGATCATCCGGGGGTGTGCCGTTAGCGGGTGCACCGGCCAGCTGGACAGCAGGTCGGCGCACCAACCGCTACCCTGCGTGACAACAGCAACGCTCACCGGGGCCAACTAGGGCGTGCGTCGAAAGTGGATGAGAGGCAACGCTGTGGCGGACTGGTGCGTCCATGGGATTGCCGGACTCTGCTTGGCCGGGGTGTTGAGGGGGGGGCTCGTGGAGCGGGGGATGGGGAAGCAGGACGCTCCAGAGCGAGAGCTGAACGCTTACGAGAAGGTTCTCGCAGAGGACCGCCGCGTCATGCGCGAGATGTTCCGTGTGAGCATCGGCGGTGCCCATGCCGGGCTCGTCGTGGTGGTCTTTATCGTGGTCTTGTTCGCTGCCTTTGGCGGCACCGCATGGGCTCTGATCGTTGGCGGAGCTGTTGCGTTCTGGTTCACCGTCGCTCTTGCTGCAACTGTGGGTGGCGGTCGCCGCGGGTGGACCGCGGTCAAGCGCGCTTACATCCTGACTTTCGGCTGGGCCAGCTGGCTGTGATCGTCGGCGAGGGTGCGCTCGACGCGGGCAGGCTGCATCGACGGCTCCGTCCGTCACAGCCATTCTCCGATCGCGGCGACAAGGACGGTGGCTTCGAAGCGGACGGCGAGCTTGTCGAGGCGGGTCGCGGCCGCCCGGTGCCTTTTGAGGCGGTTGATGCCGCACTCGACCGCATGGCGTTCGCGGTAGTCGACCGGGTCGAAGCGTGGCGGCCGGCCTCCGCGGGAGCCGAGCTTTCGACGGTTGCGCGCCTGGTCGGCCTTGTCCGGGATGGTGCAGCGGATCCCGTGGCGGCGCAGGTAGGCGCGGTTCTTGCGGGAGCGTTAGCGTTGTCTGGCCCGCACCCGATTGGGGCGGACGCGTGGCCGGCCCGGCCCGATGTGGGGCACGCGGACCTGCTCCAGCACGGGTTCGAGCTGCGGCGAGTCGCCGCGCTGCCCGGCCGTGATCGCGATCGACATGGGCTTCTGGCCCTGCTCAACCGCCAGGTGCAGCTTGGTGGTGAACCCGCCGCGTGAGCGACCCAGTCCATGATCATCCAGCTCGGTGAACACACCGCCCGACGGTTCCTACTGCAGGTCACCCCGCTTGCGGGCCCCGGCCGCATGCTGGTGGGCGCGGCAGGCCGTGGAGTCGACGCTCAGGTCCCACGTGATCTCCCCCTTCGCGTCGGCCAGGGACTGCAGCCGGGTCATGATCCGGTGCCAGGTGCCGCTCCGCTGCCACCGGCGGAACAGGTCGTAGATCCGGCTCCTCGGCCCGTACGCGACGGGCATGTCCCGCCACGGAGCGTGAGGCCGTGGGCGGACAAGGAGGGGCCATCTCGTCCACGCCGGTCAGCCGGCTCTGCCGTTTCTTGACGATCCGCGGCTCGAAGCTGCCCGCCCGGTCCCTGGGGACGTCAATCTCGACCGGACCGGCCTCGGTGACCACGGTCTTCGAACGAGTGCCGTTCCGTGTGTTGCCCGCCCCGGTCTTCTCGTGCTTCTCGTGCCCGAGGTGATCGGTGATCTCGCCCTCGCGAGCGGATTCGATGATCGTCTTCGTGAGTTGCTGCGACAGGCCACCCTGTCGGGTCAGCCTGATCCCGTCGGCTTTGGCCCGGTCCACCAGCTGGCTGATCAGCGGGTCGTCCAGAGCGTCCGGCGCCCCGGCGGGCTTCATTCCCTCCACGGCCTCAGCCGCGATCGTCACGTCTGTCATCAGGTGTCACTTCCCGTTCGAAGATCCACCGTTGACCGTACAGATCCTCGCGTGTCGTGGTCCGTCGGAACGGTTGGGGGTTGGGGAAGGTGTTGGGGTTTTGCTGGAGTCGTCTGTGGCGTTTTCGTGTTAGGTGTCGACCGTTGATTGGCTCGGGTTTGTTCAGGAGTTGATGTCATGGTTGGGGTTGGGTGGTTTCGGTTGGGGGAGTGTGCTGACCGGGTGTGGTGGGGCAGTGTGGTGACAGCGTTGTCATCTTGTTAAGGGTTCACTTCTTGACGGCGGTGTGTGGGGGCGCGTTGACTGCGTCCACTTTGGCCGTAAGGACACGGCCCTGTTAGGGAGGCTCACCTCGTGAATGTGTATCTGGGGCGTGCCCCCGTTGCTTTGGCTGTCGCGGCGCTTGCTGTCACGGTTACCGCCTGTGGTACTACGGATGGCGCCGCTGATGCCGGGAGTAGTGATGCGGTCAGGATCGGTCTGCTGCTGCCCGAGAACGAGACTGCGCGGTACGAGAAGTTTGACAAGCCGCTGATGGAGAAGAAGGTTGCCCTGCTGACCCTCGGCAAGGGCAGGGTCTTCTACGCCAACGCGGCGGGGGATGCGGCCAGGCAGAGTGCCCAGGCCGACGAGATGATCAAGGACAAGGTCGACGTTCTGGTCATCGACGCGGTGGACTCCAAGGCGATCGCGGGCGCGGTGGTGAAGGCCAAGGAGGCCGGCATCGCCGTGGTCGCTTACGACCGCCTGGCCGAGGGCCCCATTGACGCGTATACGTCCTTCGATAACGAGGACGTCGGCCGCGTCCAGGGCAAGGCCCTGCTCGCGGCCCTGGGTGATCGGGCCAGGACCGGCAGGATCGTCATGATGAACGGCGCGGTCACCGACCCCAACGCTGCCAGCTTCAAGGCCGGTGCTCGCTCCGTCTTGGACGGCAAGGTGAACGTCGGTAAGGAGTACGACACTGTCGAGTGGAAGCCGGAGAACGCAGGTACCAACATGGCGGCCGCGCTCTCCGTGCTCGGCAAGGACAAGATCGTCGGTGTTTACTCCGCCAATGACGGCATGGCTGGCGGTATCATCACCGCCCTCAAGGCCGCCGGCGTGTCCCCGCTGCCCCCGGTCACCGGTCAGGACGCCGAACTCGCCGGCGTGCGGCGCATCGTGGCAGGCGAGCAGTACATGACTGTCTACAAGCCCTATGCCCGCGAGGCCGAGGCCGCCGCTGAACTCGCCGTCCTCCTCGCTCGGGGCGAGAAGATCGACGGGATTATCAACCAGGTGGTCAGCAGTCCGACCGCCAAGCGCATCCCGGCCGTCCTCATCCCCGGCACATCGGTGACCCGTGACAACATCCGCGCCACCGTGGTCCTCGATGGTGTCTACACCATCGACGAGATCTGCACCGACGCCCTCAAGGCCACCTGCGAGGAGATCGGCCTGAGGTAACACCCGCCCGCGGGAGGGACATGGGCAGGCGCACCCCGGCGGAGGAACCGGCGGCGGCACACGAGGCACACAGGCGTCAGAACCCCACCGCCCACCCCACCGCCCACCCCACCGCCCACCCCACCGCCCACCCCACCGCCCACCCCACCGCCCACCCCACCGCCCACCCCGCACCCCCCCGGGCCTCCGCACGCTTCGCGCACCCGTACTCCCCGTGTGTTCGTGCGGCTGGCAGGACCAACCCGCCAACCCGCCAACCCGCCAACCCGCCGGCCCGCCGGCGCCGTTCGGGCACGCGCCGCGCACCCGGCCCGGCCCGGCCTGGCCCGGGTGGGTGTGTCGGGTGCTCCTGCCGGCCGGCGGTCCCTGCCCGCAGGTGGGGCCGGCCAAGCCGGCGTACGGCACCGCATCGCGGCGGTCGGGCAGGCCGCTCCGCCCCCGCCGCGTCTTCTGCCTCACCCCTGCCTCGTTTTCGGCTGCGCCCCTGCCTCGGCCTGGCTTCGGCCGTGCCCGCGGTCTCGGGGCCGGGGGGTGCCGGCGCTGGTGAGGTGCCCTTGTCGTGGTCGGTTCGTCGGCTGGGCCTGAGGCGTGGTGTCGTCGGCTGTCGGCCCGGGGGGTGGGGGAGTGGGGTCCGGTGCTGGTATTGGCGTCTTGCGTCCAGCCTGGGCGTAGTGGCGCCGGGTTCCGTGGGCGCGTGGTGTTGGTGGGATTGTTGGCTGTGTGTTCGTGTTGGCCCGGCCGCATGCCGTTTGTGGTGCTGGGGCCCTTGTGGTGTGCCGCCCGGTGTGGCAGGGGCCCGGGTGCGGCGGTTCCGGGCCGCTCTGCTCTGCCCGTCCCGGGCGTAGCCCTCGTCCGTCCTCGGGTCTCCGGCGTCGGCCCGCCGGCGCCCTGTCCGGCCGGACGGGGTGTCGGGACGTGCCCTGCCCGGGAGCAACCTCCGTACTGTCTCGGTGTCGGGGCCGCCGGTTTCGGCGGGTGGGTCAGGGTGGTCGCTGGCGGAGTCGGCCTGCCTGCGTATCGGGTTTCCGTTGTGCCGGTGCGTCGCCACACCGCTCGGGGCGCTGCCGCGGCGGGCGGCGGGCGGCGGGCGGGGGGCGGGGGGCGGGGTGCATCTGCTGCGGGCGGCGTCGGTGCGCCGAGACTGCTCGCGGTGCTCCCCAGCGTCGCCCGCGGCCGCACCGGCGGGTGTGCCGGTCGGGAGCTGCACGGCAGCGCGCCGGTCCGGCGGCACCGGCCACCAACCCCCCGCCCGTCCATCAGATCCCGCCCGTCTACCAGCCTCCTGCCCGTCCATCAGATCCCGCCCGTGCGCCGCGCCGCGCCGAGCCGGGACGCGCCACGCCACGCGGCGCCGGGGTGATCGCCCCGCCCGGCCCCGGCCCCGGCCCTGGCCCTGGTCCCGGCCCTGGCCCTGGTTCTGACCCTGGTTCTGGCCCTGGTTCTGGTTCGGGACCGGCGCTGTGATGCCCGCCGGCGGCCCTCGTGCCGGCTGCCCCTGTACCGGCTGCCCTCGTACTGGCGGTCTCCGTACTGGCCGGTGTGAGCGACCTCACCGCCGCCCCGCGCGACCGCATGCCTGCCCGTTCTCCGGCCGTCCGCTGGCCGGCGCACCCGTGAAGGAATCCGTACGGCCTGCTCCCGCCCGTTCCGTAGCGCTGTAGTCCCGCAGGGCCTGCGGCGACTGTTGAGAATCCCTCGGGAACTCACGGAAACCCGTACACGCCCGGCAGCGGCACACCTGCCGGCCCGGAGCGACCCCCGGCGGTGACGCACGCCATGCCACCCCTCGCCGCACCCCCACCCAACACCCCCAAATGCGGACATATAGCCTATATATCGCATTCAACTGGTTTGTTTTCATATGCCGCATGAGGGTGTGTCAGTGGAAAACCTGCCGGGCATAATCGGCCCCGGTCGTCTCCGGAAGTGCTCGAGCCGTCGGGGCCCCGACCCCCTCCGCCCTTCGGCGCACCCCCGCACCGGACCGACCCCCAAGGCGCCCGCAGATGTCCCTGGCCAGCCGCACCCGCACCGCGGCCCTGCTCGCCGTGCTCACCGCTGGCGCCGCCGGGATCACCACCTGGGCCTACGGATACACCAGCACTCCCCGGCCCGCGGCCCCCCACACCCTCCAGCGCCCCAGTGTGACCCAGGGCACGGTCCTCCAGGTCGTCGCGCACCCCGACGACGATCTCTTCTTCATGAACCCCGACCTCAGCCGCTCCATATCCACCGGCGTCAAGGTCACCACCGTCTACCTGACCGCCGGCGAGTCCGACGGCAGGAACGAAGCCCACAGCCCCCACCTGCAGGACCCCACCCGCCCCGCTGACCGTGCCGCCTACGCCGAAGCCCGCCAGAACGGCATACGCGCCGCCTACGCCGAGATGGCCACCGGCCGCCGCACCAGCGCCTGGCAGCGCACCCTGGTACCCACCACCGGCGGCGGCAGCGCCGAGATCGACATCCTCCTGGACCGTCCCGAAGTCAACCTGGTGTGGATGCAGATGCGCGAAGCCCGCAGCATCTCCGGTGACAACCCCGACAGCCTGCGCGGCCTGTGGGACGGCACGATCCCCGCCCTCGGCTCCCAACTCGCCTCCGGCACCCCCGTCACCACCCCCTTCTCCTACACCAAGGAACAGGCCGTCCAGGCCATCGCGAACGTCTTCGCGCTCTACCGGCCCACCACCATCCGCACCCAGGACCCCACCCCCGGCCGCACCCGGCCCGCCGGCGCCTTCCTCGACCACCAGGACCACATGTACGGGGCCCGCTTCGTGCAGGCCGCCACCGAACGCTACGCCGCCTCCACCGACCGCCCGCACTTCTCCATCCAGAACTACGTGAGCTACCCCAACAGCTCCCTGCCCCCCACCCTCGACGCGAAGGCCGCCGAGGAGAAACTCGGCTACCTCAAGACCTACGCCTGGAGCGACCACCAGGACTGGTGCGGCAGCCCCGCCGGCTGCGGCGACCGCAAGACCGCGACCCGTCCCACCGGCGCCGGATGGAACCAGACCATCCGCTACAGCCGCGGCGAGAGCACCACCTGGATGACCGAAGGCACCCCCGGCCGGCTCTACGCCTTCGCCGCCCTGGACGGCCAGATGGCCTACTGGACCCGCCCCACCCCCGACGCCGACTGGCAGGGCCCCGGCTTCCTGCCCGCCACCGCACCCGGCACCACCATCGACCCCGGCGCGTCCACCACCCGCCTACCCGACGGCCGCATCGCCGTCTTCGCCACCCGCACCACCCTGGGCAGCACCCCCCAGGACTACCGGCGCGAAGCCGTCTACGCCCTCCAAAACACCCCCGACACCGCCTTCGGCCCCTGGCACAGCCTCGCCACCCCCGACACCACCGCCGCTCCCGACATCATCGCCACCGGCGCACCGACCGCCACCGCGGACGCCACCGGCCGCATCACCGTCTACATGCGCGACTCCCGCCGCACCCTGCACACCCGCACCCAGCCCGCCCCCGACACCGCCTTCGGCCCCTGGCAGTCCCTGGGCGGCACCGGTCTGCAAGGCGACCCGGTCACCGCTACCGACAGCGCCGGACGCCGCCACGTGTACGCGGCCACCGACCGCACCGTCCTGGCCTGGACCCAACCCGCCCCCGGCGCCCCGCTCGCCGGACCCTTCCCCACCGGCCTGCCCGCCACCACCGGTGTCCTGTCTGCGACACCACACGACGACGGCATCCTCCTCACCTTCCGCCGCCCCTCCACCGGCACCGTCACCACCACCCTGGCCACCACCGCCGGTGCCGCCCCTTCCTTCTCCCCACCCGCCGAAGCGGGCGCCGAAGGCGGCTACGGCGCCGTCGCCGCCGCTGGCCACCTCCTCGCCGGCCGCGCCGCCACCGGCACCGCCGCCGTCACCCTCCCCGGCCAAGCGCCCCTCTGGCCCGAGTCCCAGATGCTCTACACCGGCGCCCCGGCCGCCATGACCGCACCCGACGGCACCGGTCTGGCCGCCGCCCTCGGCCTGGACGCCGACCTGCACCTGACCACCACGCCCCCGCCCACCCCCACCCCCACCCCCACTCCGGTCCCCGGCGGACCCGCACCGTCCGTGCCCTGGCACCGCGCCGTCACCCCCACCGCTGTCGCCCAGGCCGTCCGCCACGAATAGCCACCCCGCGTGAGCGACGATGACCACCCGGGCCACCCCGGCCGTCCTCGCCATTGCTGCCGTCCGAGGCGGCCCGCTCGACCACCTCGGGTCAGATCGCGGCGGCCGGCCTTCGCCCCCCACCGCCCGCCCCGCCTGCCCGGCCTGCCCGGCCTTGGCCACCGGCGACCGGGGCCGCCGTGACCGCTTCCCGCACCACCCGCCTGCGCCCCACGCACGACGGTGCCCCTGCGCCGCCCCGCCCTCACCACCCTCCCCGCCACCGCCGCGGCCCGCACCGCCGCCTGCCCTGAGGACACCGCCCCGGCCCGGGAGTACCCGAGACTCTCCGGCCCCTGAACGACCTCTCCGCCGCCCCGCCCAGGGCTGCACCACCCCCACCCCCGCCCCCCACCTGCCCCGTCCCCGCCCCTCACCTGCCCCGCCCCGGGCCTCGACCGCCTCGCCGCCCCCCGGCCCGGCGCGCCTGCACCGAAGCCCTTCGCCTCCCCTTGCCGTCCCCACTGGCCTGCCTCGCGGCCGAGAGCGGTACGCGGTACACCGGGCCAGAGCCCCGCGCCCGGCCGCCACCGCCCCGCCCAGACGCCAGCCGCAGGCGCGGCCCAGGACGCGGGCGCAGACGCCGTCCCGCCGGAAGCACCTCCGCCACCCCGCCCCGGAACAAGCACAAGCACCGTCCAGCCCCATCTCTCAGCCCCCAGGACCACAACTCCCAGCCCCAGTCCCAGCCCCAGTCCCAGCCCCAGTCCCAGCCCCAGTCCCAGCCCGAGCCGCAGCCGCAGGCGCAGGCGCAGCGGGTGGTGGCCGCCGCACAGGCGCCTGCGCTGCCGCCCCGCCCCGGGACGTGTCCGCCCCCGCCCCGCCCCGGGAAGTGTCCGCCCCCGCCCCGCCAGACGTCCGCCCCGGGAAACCTCCACACCGCCCCCGACTGCCGGGGGCCTGCGTGTCTGCCCTCCTAGGCCCTGTTCTCCCGAAGCTGCCGCGAAGTGATAAGTAGCTCTCTGTAGCGGATCTGGGGTGGACTTGTCAGCGTTTTCGATCTTCTGGGTTCATCGGGGGCCGTGCTCGGCGACGTTGGTCCGGCCATGACGACCGGAAGGAGCCCGGGGTGCGGCAGGAGTGGGAGCCGGAGGACCTGATCGAGGTCTGGACGCTGCTGGAGGAGGATCAGGAGCGGTTGCGGAACAAGTCGGGGGCGAACCGGTTGGGGTTCGCGCTGTTGCTGAAGTTCTTCGAGGTGGAGGCCCGGTTCCCGGAGAACGCCGAGGAGATCCCGGCGCCGGCGGTGTCGTACGTCGCCCAGCAGGTGAAGGTGCCCGCTGAGGAGTCGGCCGCGTACGACTGGGCGGGGCGGGCGATCAAGCGGCACCGGGTGGAGATCCGGGGCGCGTTCGGCTTCCGTGAGTGCACGGAGGAGGACCAGGCCCAGCTCGCCGAGTGGCTGGCGGTGGAGCTATGCGGGGTGGAGCGGTCGAGGGACCGGCTGGCGGAGGCCGTGGTGGCCCGCTGCCGCAAGGACAGGCTGGAGCCGCCGACGCCGGGGCGTATCGCCCGCCTGGTGGGGTCGGCGGTCAGCACCTTCGAGGAACGGTTCTGCGCGACCACGGTGGGCCGACTGTCTGCAGCGACCCGGTCCCGGCTGGATGACCTGATCGCCGAGGACGCTGACGCGAGCGAGGACAGCACGGGCGGCGGGGGCACGTTCTTCACCGAGCTGAAGGCCGACCCGGGCGCGCTGGGGCTGGACAGCCTCCTGGCGGAGGTGAACAAGCTCCAGCGGGTCCGCGCTGGAGCTGCCGCCGGAGCTGTTCGGGGACGTGTCGGAGAAGTTGGTGGCCGCCTGGCGGGCACGGGCGTCGAAGGAGTACCCCTCGGACCTGCGGGCGGCGGGCGGCCCGGTGCGCTACACGTTGCTGTCCGCGCTGTGCCATGTGCGGGAGACGGAGATCACCGACTCGCTGGTGGAGCTGTTCATCCAGCTCGTGCAGAAGATCAACACGCG
The DNA here is from genome assembly GCF_042742535.1 of Streptomyces sp. NPDC058880. Classification (NCBI taxonomy): domain Bacteria; kingdom Bacillati; phylum Actinomycetota; class Actinomycetes; order Kitasatosporales; family Streptomycetaceae; genus Streptomyces; species Streptomyces sp. NPDC058880. The sequence continues at coordinate 20,637 of NZ_JBHYMC010000076.1, read as the reverse complement.
GGCGGAGAAGAAGGTCGAGGGCGAGTTCAACAAGGAGATGAAGCGGGTCCGCGGCAAGGAGGGCATCCTGCTGCGGCTGGCGGAGGCGGCGGTCGCCGAGCCGGGCGGCACGGTCCGCAAGACGATCTATCCGGTGGCCGGGGAGTCGACGCTGAAGGCCCTGGCGGCGGAGGCGGCGGCGAACGAGGCCCGCTACCGGGCCCGGGTGCGTACGGTGCTGCGCTCGTCGTACTCGGGCCACTGGCGGCGGATGCTCTCGCCGCTGCTGAACGCGTTGGAGCTGAAGTGCAACAACACCGCTTACCGGCCGGTGATGGACGCGATCGACCTGCTCAAGCGGTATCTGGATCAGCCCATCGCCAGGGAGGGCGCGTTCTTCGATGAGGCGGAGAAGATTCCGCTGGCGGGGGTGGTGCGCGATGAGTGGCGTAAGGCGGTGGTGGACGAGCGCGGCCGGGTGGGAGCGCATCCCGTACGAGCTGTGCGTGCTGGTGGCGCTGCGGGACGCGCTGCGGCGGCGGGAGATCTGGGTGCCGGGCGCGAACCGTTGGCAGAACCCGGAGGACGATCTGCCAACGGACTTCGAGGACAACCGCGATGTGCACTACGACGCGATCCGCCAGCCGCAGGACTCGGAGAAGTTCATCGGGGCCCTTCAACAGTGGTTGCGCGAGGCCCTGTCCCGTTTCGACACGGCGCTGGAGGTGGGAACCACGGGCGGGGTGGACATCGTCCGCCGGCACGGTGAGCCGTGGATCAAGGTCTCGCCGCTGGCAAGCAGGAGGAGCCGGAGAACCTGGTCGCTTTGAAGGCGGAGATCGAACGCCGCTGGGGCACCATCGACCTGATCGACATCCTCAAGGAGGCCGAGTTCGCCACCGGCTTCACGTCCGAGTTCACCTCGGTCGCCACACGCGAGGCGGTACCGAAGGCGGTGCTGCGGCGCCGGCTGTTGCTGGTGCTGTTCGCGCTGGGTACGAACATGGGCATCAAGCGGGTCGCGGTCACCGGCAAGCACGGCGAGAGCGAGGCCGTCCTGCGCCGAGTGCGGCACCTGTTCGTCAACCGGACCAACCTGCGCGCGGCGCTGGTGCGGCTGGTCAACGCCACCTTCGCCGCCCGCGATCAGGCGTGGTGGGGCGAGGGCACCGCCTGCGCGAGCGACTCCAAGAAGTTCGGCTCCTGGTCCAGCAACTTCATGACCGAGTGGCACCAGCGCTACCGCGGCCCCGGAGTGATGATCTACTGGCACGTCGAGAAGAAGTCGCTGTGCGTCTACAGCCAGCTCAAAACCTGCTCGGCCTCCGAGGTCGCCGCGATGATCGAAGGCGTGCTGCGGCACTGCACGGACGTGGAGATCGACCGGCAGTACACCGACACGCACGGTGCCTCCATCGTCGCGTTCGCCTTCGCCCACATGCTCGGCTTCAACCTGCTCCCCCGGCTGAAGAACGTCGGTTCCGCGCGGCTGTACCGGCCGACGGCCGGGGAGGACCAGAAGTGGCCGAACCTGGTGCCGGTGCTGTCGACCAAGACGATCGACTGGGACCTGATCCGCCAGCAGTACGACCAGATCGTGAAGTACACCACCGCCCTGCGCCTGGGCACCGCCGAGGCCGAGCAGGTCCTGCGCCGCTTCACCCGCGGCGGGCCCAAGCACCCCACCTACCGCGCGATCGAGGAACTGGGGCGGGCGGCCCGTACGGCGTTCATCTGCGACTACCTCGCGGATGGCGGCCTGCGCCGCGAGATCAACGACGGCCTCCAGGTCGTGGAGAACTGGAACTCCGCCAACCATGACCTGTTCTACGGCAAGGATGGCGACCTGACCGGCTCCGACAAGGAGTCCCAGGAGGTCTCCATGCTCGCCCTGCACCTGCTCCAGTCCGCGCTGGTGCACGTCAACACCCTGCTCCTCCAGGACATCCTGAGCGAGAAGAAGTGGCGGGAGCGCCTGACCGACGCCGACCGGCGGGCCCTGTCCCCCCTGTTCTGGACGCACGTGAACCCCTACGGACGGTTCGAGCTGGACATGACCTCTCACCTCGACCTCGCCGCCGCGGCGGCGGCCACGCTGCCCGGTCCTCGTATCGCGCCCCAGGCGGCGGGCCTCACGGCCAAGACGCCGTCCTGAAGGCATGGCGAGTCCGGCGTCTTCCCCAGGGCTGCTGTGCCCGGACTGCTGCCAGGGGCGGGCGACGTGAGCGCCAGCCATCGGGGTCAGTCACGGCCGGTAGATCATTTCGATCAGACCGGCGGCGATCAGAGCGCATGCCCCGATGCCCAGCAGCCACAGCAAGTCAGTGAGAGCACCGACGGTGACCAGAACCGCGGCGGCGACCAGGAGTGCGTACTCGATGCGCCGCAGGTCGCGGCCGGGCCCGGAGTGCTTCACCCGGTCGCCTGCGAGCCCGGTACGGACCAGTGAGGGAGGGGTTTGGTGCTGGTCTGAGGTCGCATGGCGCAAGCCTAGACACGGCGCAGGGACCACGGCAGAGTCCGGTGCCGGGAATGGCGGCGGGGTTGTCTATCGTCTTCCAGTGCGAACAATCGTGGTGCCTGTCCGCGAAGCGGAGGGCTTGGAGTGGTGACGCGTCGGTGGCCGCGTCTTCGGCATCCGGCGCAGGCGGTCGTGGCCGGCTTCGCCGCGGCGGTCGCGGCCGGGACCGGTCTGCTGATGCTGCCGGTGGCCAAGGCCGGGCCCGGTGGTGCCGGTGCGATGGAGGCGCTGTTCACCTCTACCTCCGCGGTGTGCGTGACCGGCCTGGTAGTGGTGGACACTCCCGGATATTGGACCGGATTCGGGCAGGCGGTGATCCTGGCGCTCATCCAGGTGGGCGGCTTCGGCATCATGACCTTCGCCTCCCTGCTGGTGCTGCTGGTGTCCAACCGCATGGGCCTGAAAGCGCGCATGACGGCCGCCGCGGAGACCAAGACCCTCGGACTGGGTGATGTCCGCTCGGTCGTGACCGGTGTGGTCAAGGTCAGCCTGCTGCTGGAAGCGGTCACCGCGCTGGTACTGACCCTGCGATTCGCCACCGCCTACGACGAGACCTGGCCTCGCGCGGCTTGGCTGGGCGTCTTCCATGCCGTCTCGGCGTTCAACAACGCCGGATTCGCCCTGTACTCCGACAGCCTGATCGGCTTCGTCACCGACCCGTGGATCTGCCTGCCCATCGCGCTGGCGGTCATCGCGGGCGGGCTGGGATTCCCCGTGCTGTTCGAGCTGCGCCGCCGCTGGCGCCGACCGTGGGCCTGGTCCCTGCACACCAAGATCGTGCTGTGGGCCTCCGGGGTCTTCCTGGTCGGTGGCAGCGCCTTCATCACCGCGATCGAATGGTCCAACCCGGCGACGCTGGGCCCGCTGGACACGCCGGGGAAGCTGCTGGCCGGGTTCTTCCAGGGCGTCATGCCGCGCACCGCCGGGTTCAACAGCATCGACACCTCCCAGATGAACCCCGCCAGCTGGCTGGGCACGGACGTGCTGATGTTCATCGGCGGCGCCAGCGCCGGCACCGCCGGCGGCATCAAGGTCACCACGTTCGCCGTGCTGTTCTTCGTCATATACGCCGAGATCCGCGGCGAGGGCGCGGTGAACATCTTCCACCGCCGCCTGCACGGTGACCTCCAGCGCCAGGCCCTGACCGTGGTGCTGCTGTCCGTCGCGGCCGTTGCCACCTCCACCGTGGCCTTCATGGTCTTCACCGACCACACCCTGGACCGGTCGCTGTTCGAGGTGACCTCCGCCTTCGCCACCGTTGGCCTGTCCACCGGCATCACCGCCGACCTGCACGCCGGCCTGCAGCTGCTGCTGATCGGATTGATGTTCATCGGCCGGCTCGGCCCCATCACCGTCGCCTCCGCGCTCGCCCTGCGCACCCGTGTCCGCCTGTACGACCTTCCCGAGGAGCGACCCGTCATTGGCTAGGAAACCCGCCCCCAAGAAGCGCCGCACCGGACCCCAGGGCTCCGTCGTCGTCATCGGCCTGGGCCGCTTCGGCCGCGCCCTGGCCATGGAACTCGCCGACGAAGAGACCGAAGTCCTCGGCATCGACGAGAAGGCCGAAGTCGTCCAGGCCCTCTCCGGCTCTCTCACCCACGTCGTGCGGGCCGACTCCACCAAAGAGGACGCCCTGCGCCAGCTCGGCGTGCACGAGTTCGACCGCGCCGTCGTCGCCATCGGCACCGACCTGGAAGCCAGCATCCTCACCGCATCGCTGCTGATCTCCTTCGGCATCGAGAACGTCTGGGCCAAGGCCATCAGCGAAGCCCACGGCCGCATCCTCACCCAGCTCGGCGTCCACCACGTCGTCTACCCCGAACACGACATGGGCCAGCGCGTCGCCCACCTCGTACGCGGCCGCATGCTCGACTACATCGAATTCGAAGACGACTTCGCCATGGTCAAAACCAACCCGCCCGCCGACATCATCGGCCTCCCCCTGGCCAACAGCGCCGTCCGCACCCGCTACGGAATCACCGTCGTCGCCATCAAACGCCCCGGCGAAGGCTTCACCTACGCCACCCCCGAAACCGTCGTCGAAGCCGACGACACCATCATCGTCGCCGGACGCACCCGAGCAACCGAACGCTTCAGCGAACTCCAATGAGACCAGACGGTTCTCATAAACGGTCCTTTGCGCGAGCAAGATCAATCACGGGCCGACGAACCCCCGCCGGACCCGGATTCGTTCGCAGAACGCGTTCTCACTCAAAAGTGGGACGGACCCCTTTCTGAGAATTGCATTGTGCGAAAATCCGGGCCCATGACGGACCCTCAGCAGCCCTCCCCAACCGACTGGCCGGACGCCGACGACGTCGAACAGCACGCATGTCCGAAGTGTGACGCCCAGCCCGGCTCGCCCTGCCGCTCCCGCGGCGGCGCGGTCGCCTCTGCCTACCACACCCGCCGCTTCACCATGGTGCCCCGGTTGAAGAAGGCGCTGCGGGTGCCCACCCCGGCCGACCGCGGTCCGGGCCAGCCGTGGTGGCCCGGCACCCCGCCGCCGGCGCCGATCGACCCCGACCTGCCGAGCGCGGATATCCGCATCGGATACGCACGCTGCTCGACGCTCGGGCAGGAACTCGACTCCCAGCTCGACGCGCTCAGCAAGCACGGCATCCCGAGGGAGATGATCTTCGCCGAGAAGATCAGCACCCGGGTGCGGGTCCGCCCGAAGTTCGAGGATGCGCTGCGAACGGCCCGGGAGGTCAAGGCACACGCCCCGCACTGCCGGGTCATCTTCACCGTGTACGAGATGAAGCGGCTTGGCCGCGACGCCGCCGAACTCACCGCGCTCGCAGATCACCTCACCGCCCACGGCCTGGTCCTGGAGATGCTCGCCGGGCCCCTGCCCGGCATCTACGACCCCACCGGCCCCGGCAAGCTGCTGTTCGCATTCTTCGCGGCGATGGCGGAGACCGAGCGGGAGAACATCCGCGAGTCCACGCTCGAAGGGCTCGACACCGCCGCCCGCAAGGGCAAGCACGGCGGCCGGCCCCCGGTCATCACCGACGACATGCTCCACACCGTGCTGCGGCGCCGCGCGGGCGGCGAGTCCGTCGAGCAGATCCAGCCCGACCTGATCATCCCCACCGGCAAACGCAAGGGACGGAACCCCTCCGTCGCCAGCATCTACCGGGCGCTCGCCGAGCACGAGAAGCGGGCGGCGTACCCCGAAGCCGTCGAACTGGCCCACGCCGACTTCGCCGCCCTCACTGGCAGCGAGGTTCCTGCACCTCGCGCAGAAGCCAAGGCCCTAACGACATGCTGAGTTACTTGTCACTTCACGGCAGCTTCGGGAGAACAGGGCCTCCTACCGCTGCAGCGGCGGGGCCGCCATCTCGCCGGCTTCGAGCGCCACCAGCGACAGCAGCACGATCGATGCCGTCCACGCCAGTGGTGCCACCGACGCCGGCCGGCCCTCCTTGTCCACCTTTTCCGGCAGCTCTCCCAGCGCGTTCCGTTTCGACAGCACCCACTCCAGCACCGGCCCCGCCTTCGCCGGCCGGCCCTCCGCGGCCCACGCCAGTGCGAAGAACGCCGTACTGGGCGTCCACGCCACGGGCCCCCACGGAGCCCCCGGGTCATCACCCGGGGTCAGCCCCCCGTTGGGCAGCAGCAGCGCCCGATAGGTCGCATCCAGCGCCGCCGGCACACCCGCGGCCGCCGTATTGAACGGCGGCGCCATGAACGCCACCGCACTGTCACGCCCGTGCCGCCCGTCGACGGTCCGCTGATAGCCCAGCGGCAGGAACCGCTTCGCGATCCCCGCCGACAGTCGCCGCGCCGCCCGCGCCCACCGCACCGCATCCTGCGGCCGGCCCGCCTCCCGCGCCAGGTCCGCCGACGCGTTCAGCCCGGCCAGCAACGGAGCCGCCGTACCGATGTTCGCCGTGGCCGTCATCAACTCCCAGTAGTCCGCGGACGCCGGAGGCAGCCCGTCCGCCCCCAGCGAACCCGCCGCACGGTCGGCCGCCCTGACGATCATCGGATACAGGGCCATCAGCCGCTCCCGACGCCCCTGCGCCGGCGCCGCCCGATACCACTGCCACGCCGCCCACGGCACCCAGCCGTTGGCATCGAGCTGCCACCGCCGGCCGTCCGGCGGACCCGAACCGTCCAGCTTCGTACGCGCCTCCCAGCTGCCGTCCGCACGCTGGGTGGCGGCACTGTGCCGCAGGATCCGGAAGGCCTCCGCGTCATGCCCGGTGTGCGCGAACGCGGCACACGCGAAACTCGAATCCCGCGGCCACGCATACATCCAGCCCGGACTCCACCCCGCCGCCATCGCCCCGTTCGGCCGCAACAGCGCCCGCATCGCCAACAGCGCCCGCCCGGCCGCCGCCCGCTCGGCCGCGGACCTGCCCGGAATCCGCCCGGAGGCCAGCCAGGCCCGGCTCTGCCCGATCTGCCGCAACGCCCGCCCGTCCCCGGCCGCGACCACCACCGACGCCGACCGCCCCGCCGGCAGATACAACCACCGCCCCGACGCCAGCCGCAGCACATTACTGCCCTCCACATACCGGGCACCGGCGGCCCGCGCGGCCGAAACCCCCTCGGCGGCAGCCACATTGGACAGCACACCCACGGTGGGAGCCGTGAACCGCGACAGCGGCGCATGACCCCCCGCACCACACACCGGGAAAGCCGTACCCGCGAGCGCCGCCGCGACCACCGCCCAGCAGCCAAGGACACCGGGCACCGCCACTCCCTCCGCCACACCCACGCCCCGCACACCACGCCCCCGCACACCGGGCGCACCAGCCCGCCCCTGCGGCCCATCCTCGAAGACCACCACCCGCCCCGCCACCACAACCCCGCCGCCCGGGTGAGTAGCCCGCACCCCCACCCGCCCCGCCCGGATGCCGCACACGGCAAACCGTGCACATCATGGGTGTTCGCGGGCCGTGTGATCACCACAGCCGGCGGGGCGCACCGGCCGCCCCTCCCGAGGGGCCCCACTGCGAAGGGGAGACCCATGAGTACCGTGGCGGCCGAGGACGAGGAAGAACACCTGCCCCCCTCCTCCCGCACCGGCCCAAGAACCCACTCCCACCCCCACCCGCTCCGACGCGTCGCCCTGCCCGCCGCCGCGACCCTCCTCGCCGCCGCCGGAGCCCTCGTCGCTGTCGGATGCTTCCTCGGCCTCTACACCCGCCCCGCCTCCGACGACTGGTGCGCCGCCTGGAAAACCCGCGACCTGGGCATCCTCGGTATCACCGCCGACTTCTACACCACCCAGAACGGCCGCATCACCAACGCCTTCCTCAGCGGCCTCCTCTACAGCGGCGGACCGGCCGGCACCAAAATCCTCCCCACCCTCATCACCGTCCTGCTCACCGCCGCCCTGGTCCTCCTCGGCCGCCGCCTCCTGCACGCCCTCGGCCGCACCCCACCCCTGCTGCTCCTGACCGCCTGCGCCCTGACCCTCCAGGCCCTCCTCTACTACGCGGGCACCCGCAGCTACCAGGTCCTGCTGTGGGCACCCGCCACCATCTCCCACACCCTGCCCGGCGTCATCGGCCTGTGGGCCCTCCTGCTGGCCCTGGCCACCATCAACCACCCCCGCCGCGCCGTCCGCACCGCCGGCCTCACCGGCGCCCTCCTCATCGGCTTCGCCCTCGGCACCCTCAGCGAACCCTTCGCCCTCGTCAGCGGCCTGACCGCCACCCTGACCGCCCTGCTGTGCCTGCCCCGCCTACGCCTGACCACCACCTGGCGCCCCGTCACCTGGTGCCTGCTGTGGTGCACCGGCCTCCTGTGCGGCCTCACCGTCCTCTACACCTCCCCCGGCGCCCGCTGGCGCCGCGCCCAACAGCCCGAGAAAGAACCACTGCTCTCCGCGAGCGGACTACGGGCCACCTACGAGGACTGGCTGCGCATGTGGGACACCGTCACCAGCCAGTGGGCCTACCTCGCCGCCGCGGCCGCCGGCCTCCTCCTGGGCCTGGCCGCCGCCACCCTCCGCACCCCCCGACCCCGCCCCTCACCCCCGCCCTCATCCCCGCCCTCATCCCCGCCCCTGATCCCGCCGCCGCCCGGGCGGGCGACACGGGCCGCCCTGCTCCTGCTCCCCCTGCCCGTGGTCATCCTGGGATCGTTCGCCGTCGCGGTCGGCCTGCGCAGCGGATACGGGCCCACCGGCTGGACGTACGCCCGCACCTGGACGAGCTACCTGCTACCCATGGAACTGGCCCTGTGCGGCTACGGAGTCCTGCTCGGCGCCTGGGCCGGCCCCCGCCTGGCCGCCCGCCGCCACCCCACCAGCCCCGGCACCCCGGCAGCCGCCGTCACCGCCGCGCTCTGCCTCACCCTGGCCCCCCTGGCCTCCCTCGTCCCCGCCCTCCAGCAACTCACCACCACCACGGTGGCCCGCTCCATCGCCTGGGACGCCCAGAACGCCCGCATCCGCACCGCCGCGGCACAAGGCGCCACGGACATCGGCTACCGCCCGCTGCCCATCGCCAGCCTCGCCGAACCCTTCTTCACCACCACCTACAGCCGGGACTGGGTCGCCGCCTGCGTCTCCCGCTGGTACGGCATCGACCGCATCCACCGCCGCTGACCCCACCCCCCCACCACACACACCAGCCCCCGCCCGGCCCGCTCGACGCACACCGACCGGGCCCGGAGGGCAGACCACCCCCACCGCGGACTCCTCCCACCGTCCGGCCCACACAGCCCCTCCAAGACACCGCCAGCGCCCCCTGCCCCTGCCGCAGCCACGCACCACGAGCGGGTCCGGCCGCAGGCCCGCCCGCCCGGGACCGGCCCGCCCCTCGCCGCGAGACCCGCCCCGGTGGCCGGGTCAGGCCTCGCGGTCCATCACCCGGCGGGCCGCCTCGGCCTCCGCCGCCGCCGGCGACAACTCGTCGAGGGTGTCGAGCTCGTCGTCCGAACCCAGCTCCTCCTCCCACGCGGCCGCCAGCCGCTCCTGCTCCTCGCGCGGCCTGCCCGCCACGGCCTCCCGCCGGAGCGGCTCCAAAGCCGCCAGAAAACGCCCGACCGCGTCCGCCGTCATGCCGTACTCCTACACATCGTGGGACAGGGGGAGAAGGCGCCGCCCGCCGGGCCGCGCCCGGCCCAGCATCGCCAACCGGCCCCCCGCCACCAGCCCGACACGGCACGCCGCCACCCGAATGCACCCGCACCCACCCACCTGCGCACGACTGCGGGGTGCCACGGCCCGCCCGGCCGTGACACCCCGCCCCCGGGCGGCCGGCGGTCACCGTCCCCGTCGGGGCGACCACCGACCGGGATCAGCCGCGGTGCTGGTGCCCGCGACGGCCCCAGGACTCGGTGTCGACGACACCGCCGCGGCGGTCGCGCAGAGTGGCGGTGTCGCGGTCGTCCCAGATCTGGCGGGTGCGGCCCTGATAGAGGTCGTGGCGGCTGTCGCGGCCCCGTCCGGTGTGGACCTTGACGGCGGAGCGGCCCTCCAGACGGAAGTCGGGGAAGCGGTAGCGGTTGCCCTGCTGGTCGGTGAGGGTGTAGCCGCGGAGGTTGACGCCGCTCCGGCCGGTGTTCCTGATCTCGACCCATTCACGGTTCAGGGCGCGGTTGGAACGGTCGCCCCGAACCGGGCTGTCGTGGCTGACGTCGCCGATGACGAGGGCGGAGTGACGGCCGTGGTGGTCGCGGCGGTGGTCGTCCGCCGCGGCGGGCACGGCGGCGGCTCCGGCAAGGGTGCCGGCCGCCAGGACAACGGCGAGGATACGGCGGATGGCGGGGGAAGCGGACATGGAGGAAGAACCCCTTCGACGTCGACGAACGGCCCCGACCGGCACCAGCACACACGGACACGAATACGCATACGGGTGCTGCCGGTCTGGCCTGAAAAAATCCCGGCGCTGGCCGAGGAATCACACTCTGGCCCCCAGCGACCCCCGGACACCGCCCGCCCGACCCCCGTTTCCCAATCCGGATATGTCCGTAACCCTCCCTTGTATCGGGCAACCGTCAAGCCCCGATTGACGCCCTGAACACGACAGTTCGCCACCCGCCGTGACACGCCTGCGCAGCAGCCCCCCACCGCCCAAGCCCCGGCACCCGCCACGACCCACACCCCTACGCCGAACGGGTGCACGGCCCTGTAACAGCCACCCCCGCCACTCCTTCGCACACGTCTACGGAAACGGTCCCGGCGTACGAGAAAACACCCCGCCACCCCCGCCCCGCCGACACGCCCTACGGCGCCGTCGCCCCCCAGTACTTCCTGACCAACTCATACGAACCGACCCGGTCACGCAGGTCGTAGACAGGCGTGGTCAGCATCAACTCGTCCGCCCCGGTCTCACCCGCCAGGTGCGCGAGCCGCTCCACCACCACCCCTGGCGCCCCGACCGCCTGCTGCGCACGGAAACCGTCCAGCGCCTGCCGCTCCTGCTCGGTGAACGGATGGACCGCCGCCTGCGCCGGCGTGGGGAACGGCACCTCGCTCAGCCCCTTCAACAGCCCGGCCTTGACGACGTTCATCGGACCCGCCCGCCACACCGCCTCCTCCTGCGTCGGCGCACACACCGTCTCCACACACAGCAGCACCCGGGGCCGCTCGCACCAGCGCGACGGGGTGAACGCCGCCCGGTAACCCTCCACGGCCGCAAGGGTGTTGTCCGGGCGAATGTGATGCGCGATCGCCACCGGCAGACCGAGCGCCGCGGCGAGAGCGGCCCCCGCGACACTGGAAGCCAGCAGCCACGGCTCCGGCAGCGGCCCGAGCGCGACCTCCTCCACCAGGAACGACAAGATCGCAGCCACGTCGTCGCGGTACTCCGCGTCCGACGCCGGCCCCGCCCCACGGCGAAGCGCCCGCGCGACACCCTCGTCGAACGTGCCCGGACCACGCCCGACACCCAGATCGATACGGTCCTCATGCAAGGCGGCCAGCGTCCCAAACTGTTCCGCCAGCATGATCGGCGCGTGGTTGGGGGCCAGCACCCCGCCCGAACCGAGACGGATCACCGAGGTCGAGGCAGCCGCGTGCGCCGTCAGCACGACCGGCGGGAACGCGCCGATCGCGGGGGAGTGGTGATGCTCCGCGTACCACAGACGGCGATAACCCAGCCGCTCCACCTCCTGAGCGAAAGCCGCGGTGTCCCGCAGGGTGTCCACGGCGCGGGTGCCCGTCTGCACCATCGCGACTTCCAACGCTGAAAGAGGTATGTCGAGCATCCCGTCAGCATAGGGATCACCCTCCCCGACAACGCCCCCGATGATCGTTTTCGCGCCATCCCGGACGGCCGCACCCGTCGGCCGGATCCCCCAAGCTCTCCGAATAACCCGCATGCGCGAAAACGTCAAGCCCCGAATTATCGGAACATGACCGCCGCCACAGTGAATGGGCTTACTGGTTACGCGGCCCCACCGGAAAGCCAGAAAGTCGCAAAGCCGGAGAGGCCGTGGACGCGATGGAAGCAACCCCACATCGCGGAGGCCGCGAAATGACGGGCCCTTTCAGGGTTCAATTCCGATCAGGAGAAAAACCATGAACCGTAAGTTCGAGACGTCCCAGCCCCGCCGCAAGCGCCGAGGTTTCCGCCTCGCGACCGCCGTGGCGGCCGCCGCCATCGCCGGCGGGATCCTCATCCCCTCGACCTCCGCGATGGCGGCCCCCACCACATCGGTGGAAAGCGTCGTCAGCCACAGCAAGCACGACCACAAGAAGCACGACGGCAACCACCACGGCAAGAAGAAGAAGCGCAACAAGGGCGGCAACACCCAGGGCGGTACGCAGGGTGGCGGTAACGGGAACACCCAGGGCGGTACGCAGGGTGGCGGTAACGGGAACACCCAGGGCGGTACGCAGGGTGGCGGTAACGGGAACACCCAGGGCGGTACGCAGGGTGGCGGTAACGGGAACACCCAGGGCGGTACGCAGG
>NZ_JBHYMC010000076.1:0-8160 GCF_042742535.1 Streptomyces sp. NPDC058880 | reverse complement strand
GCGGTACGCAGGGTGGCGGTAACGGGAACACCCAGGGCGGTACGCAGGGTGGCGGTAACGGGAACACCCAGGGCGGTACGCAGGGTGGCGGTAACGGCAACACCCAGGGCGGTACCCAGGGCTGACCAAGCCAGCCGAAAGACGCACCACCTCGCAGAGGCTCTCTCTGCGAGGTGGTGCCGTCCCCTTCAGCCGTTGCCCGCCCCGACCCACGTCGGGGCGGGCAACGGCTGAACCCGTACCAGGCCCCGAAACCCAGCCCGACGGGCGAGGAAGCACCGCCGAGCGCGGCCCGGTCCACCCCGCAGCTGCCCCCAGGCACACCATGGGCCACCAGCCACCAGCCACCAGCCACCAGCCACCAGCCACCAGCCCCCACCGCCAGGCGCCACACGACCACCCACCCTCATACGAGATTGTCAAGCCCCGAATCTCCGTCGCTTTCTCCCCGCGCCCGAAAACGGCAATCTGGAGACAGATAAACCGATCGGCCAGTAAACGGAACTGAGGCACCTGGCAAGCCGAATCCCCGGCTCGCAGAAAAACTCGGAATCCGGGTCGACCATTCAAAGGAGATTTAAATGTCGAGGAAGAAGCGCGTCGCCAACATTGCCGGTCTGTCCTGTGTCACCGCGATACTCGCCGGAACGGCGGGAGTGACATTCGCTTCCCAGGCTTCCGCACTTTCGACCGCAGCCCCGGCGGCGGCGGTGTGCAGCCTGAAGAACGGCGAGATCCGCGGCAAGGGCTTCGCCCTCAAGCAGACCTACGACGTCAAGCGCAACGGGAAGACCATCGCCCGCGCCGCCACCGGACCGAAGGGCGACATCCGGGTCGAAATCACCGGCAGCGGTCCGGTCTCCGTAGGCACGGTCCGATGCACCCCGACCGGATCCGCCTCCACGAAGGCCGACATCGCAGTGGCAACAGCACGAGGCACAGCCGCGGCCCAGCAGGCAGCGCGAGGCGGAGCCTCCAAGGCGCAGGCAGCCGCCATCGGTCGAAAGGCAGCGGCTTCGGAAGCGAAGAAGCTCGGGCTGGCGCCCTCCGTGGTGAACCAGGTGACCAACAACGTAACGAACATCGTCAACAACACGATCATCGGCGGTTCGAACAACACCATTGGTGGCACCCAGATCGGTAATGGCAACACCCAGGGTGGTACGCAGGGCGCCGGTAATGGCAACACTCAGGGTGGAACCCAGGGTGGCGGCAATGGCAACACTCAGGGTGGTACGCAGGGTGGTGGCACCGGCAACACTCAGGGTGGAACCCAGGGTGGTAGTAATGGGAACACTCAGGGTGGTACGCAGGGTGGTGGCACCGGCAACACTCAGGGTGGTACGCAGGGTGGTGGCACCGGCAACACTCAGGGTGGAACCCAGGGTGGTGGCACCGGCAACACTCAGGGTGGTACGCAGGGTGGTGGCACCGGCAACACCCAGGGTGGTGGCACCGGCAACACCCAGGGCGGTACGCAGGGTGGTGGCACCGGCAACACCCAGGGTGGAACCCAGGGTGGCGGCACCGGCAACACCCAGGGCGGTACGCAGGGTGGTGGCACCGGCAACACCCAGGGTGGTACGCAGGGTGGCGGTAACGGCAACACCCAGGGCGGAACCCAGGGCTGACCAGCAGACCAACGGCCGGCGGTCGAGTGCGACTCCTCGCAGAGGCAACCTCTGCGAGGAGTCGCCGTATGTGCGGCGCTGGCTCAGGCACCGCCCGCGCCGGCGGGTGTCGGCCGGGCGGTGTCGGGTAGGTGCCTGGTGCGGGGTGCGGTCCTGGCCCTCATGGCTGCGACGGGGGCCGTACCTCGCCCGCTTCCCCTCCCGCCCACACCGCCAGTCCGCCTGTCCGGTTCGGGTACTCGACGCGGTGCCGGGTGCTACGCGGAGATCACTGAGGGGACCACAATGCGTGTCTCGTCGGCCCCGGAACCCGTGCTGCGCCTGCCGACCGGTTCCGAGGGCTCGTCCGGTGCGGGCGACGCCCCTGCGGGCAGCGCCGCAGTCGCGAGGCGGCCGGAGGCGAGAGCGCTGCCCCACGCGCTGTGGTCGCAATCAGTGCGCCTCGGCGGCGAAGACCGGCAGCCGGCCGATCTCCAGCGCCCCGGGCGGGGGCCGCGGCGTCCCGTAGAGGGGGGCGGGGCCCAGTCGTCGCCGGCACCGGATCGGGGTAGAGCCTGCCGCCCGCAGCGCCGCGCTCCGGTCGGGACGACGGACCTCGCGGCCCGCGCCGGTGTCCGCTCGCGGTGATAGCCGGGGTCGCCTCCAGCGTCTTCGCCGAACCCGCAGACGGCCGTGTTGCCCGTACACCTCCGCGTACGGGCGCGGGGCACAGGCCCGGTCCAGGACAGGACCATCGTCCGCACCCGCCGGGGGAATTGTGCGCCGCAGACGGTGCCCACGAACGGCAGACGAGGCAGTCGGAGCGCTGCCCGCAGGCGGCCACGGCGCCGGCGCCGGCGCCCCGCCGGCCCGTTCCGTGGGCGTGCTGACTTCCCGGGAGTTTTCGCCCGCCCGCTCCGCCGCTCGAATCGCCCGCACCCGCCACGGCCGACAGGCCTCCCGGGCGCGTCCCGGGCGGACCCGGGCCCACTTGTCCTGCCCCGTCCGGTCCCCGTCCCCTCCCCTTCCTGCCCCTGTCCGGCGGACGGCCGGACGGGTACGCGCCATTGACAGGGCCTGCGGGACGTGCGAAAAAGGCCGAAGACCCCAGGTCCGAGGCCGCGCGATGTCCGTTTCTCCGCTGCCCGGCGCCGCCACCGCAGACGCCGCCCGGGACGACAGTCCGCGGGGTCCACCCCGCCGCGATCGGCGCCACGTCGGTGCGACCGGCCGCGACCGACCCACCTGAAACACGACGATCGGACCCCGACTTGACCCTCATGCCCGGATCCCGCGTGCCCGGCCGGACCTGGACGGTCCGGCTCACCGGCCACGCCGATCACAGCGCCTCCGTCACCTGCAGCACCGAAGCCTGCCGGATGCCGCCCCGTTCGAAGGACACCGCGGCCCTGAAACGGTTCGCCGCCGAGCACGTCCGGGCCCACGCCCGGTTGGCGACCGTCCGGCCCAACGCCGCGTGCGCCTGCCGGGCCGCGCAGTGCGCCTTCCACGAGGCCCGCACCCAGTGCACCGGCTCCGCCCTCCTGGTCCTGGTCCACAACCCGGCCGTGGGACAGGTCTGGACGCTCGCCGAGATCTGCCAGTCCTGCGCGCCGCTCATCGCGCACACCGCCATCCTCGGCAGTGCCCGACCGCCGGCCCGCCAGGCCCCGCCCGCGGCCGCGGTCCCCGCTCCGGCCACCGCACCGGCTGCGTCCCCCCTGCCCGTGGCAGGCGGGTTCTCCTCACCGCAGGCTGCCCCGGAGGCCCCTGCTGTCCGCCGCCGCCCGCGCCGTCCCATGCGCCCGCGCCGCACCGCCTGACCGCCCGACCGCCCGTGGCTGCGCCGGGTGTTCCCCGATGGCGGTCGTCGGTGACAGAGGCCAGGGCGGGGACGGCCCCCGCCGCACGGAGGGCGGCCAGCGCGGCAGGAGCGGCACCGCAAGCCCGCAAGCCCGCAAGTTCGGGAGCAGGACGGCCCGGCGGAAGCCGATCCGCTCGATCACGCCGACCTTGTGGCTCCCGTTGGGCCGTTCGTCCCCTTCCTCCTCGGGTGGAGTGACACGCACCTCCACCTCGAGGGTGATGCGCAGGACGGCAAGCCGGACGACGGGCTGGCCGATGTCCCGCAGCAGACCGCCGCCCCGGCGAGGCGGGTGTCCAGGCCGAGTTCCTCGGCGCGGCCGCGGCGGACGGACGCGCCCATGCCGTCGCGGAACACCGGAGCCGCGGCGCGGACCGGACCCTGACGGAGGAGAAGACGCGGGACAGGACGGGGGAGAAGGAGGGGAAAAAGGGGAGAGAAAGGGGGGGCGCGGTTCCCCTCCTCGGACTGGAGGCCTCCGGCGGACTGCCCCCGATGGGCCGCGAAGCCCGCCGGAACCCCCTCGCCGGCCGCCTCAACTCGTCCCGGGCCGCCGCCCCGCGCCGCCCGAGGCCTACTCGCCGTCGCGCACGCCGCCGCCCGCTACTGTCGGCGCACCCCTGCTGGGCGACCCCGGTGACTGCTGAGCCCGCCCGGTTGACCCTGACCCTGGGGGAGAGGGGAGCGTAGCGGCCATGGAGGAAGAAGCACTGCTCAGCATCGGCGCGTTCGCCCGCCGGGCGCGGCTGTCGCACAAGGCCCTGCGGCTGTACGACCGCCACGGCCTGCTGCCGCCCGACCACGTCGACGCCGTCACCGGATACCGGTACTACCGGGAGAGCCGGCTCGCCGCCGCCCGGCTGATCGTGCGGCTGCGCGGGCTGGACATGCCGCTGGCCGACGTCGGCGCGGTCCTGGCCGCCCCCGCCCCGGAGGCGGCCCGGCTGGTGGCCGAGTACTGGGACGGCGTCGAGCGCCGCCACGCGGCACAGCGCGAGCTGGCGGCGCACCTCCGTATCCACCTGCTCGGAGGCGAAGGGAGTACGGACATGTACGAGATCAAGGAGCGTGAGGTGCCGCAGCAGCTGGTCCTCACGGAACAGCGGCACATCACCCCGGAAGAGCTGCCCGACTGGATTCCCGCCGCCCTGGGCCGACTGGCTCAGGTGGCACACGCGCACGGGGGCTTCTTCGACCACCCGTTCGTCATCTACCACGGGGAGGTCAATGAGGACAGCGACGGCCCCGTCGAGCTCTGCGTGCCGGTGGACCCGGCCCGCGCCGGCCTGCTCCCGGCGGCCTCCCGCACCGAACCGGCCCACACCCAGGCCTACACCCGCCTCACCAAGGCGCAGACGGCCTACCCGCAGATCCTCTCCGCCTACGACGCGGTCTACGCCTGGGCGCAGCGCGAGGCCCGCACCACGGCGGCTGCGCCGCGCGAGGTCTACTTCGCGGACTGGTCCGGGATCGGCCCGGCCGACCCGGCCTGCGACATCGCCGTCCCCCTGGCCGGCTGACCTCCGGCCGCGGACCCTGGGCCGGGGCCGATCCACCGCGCTCCCGGCCCGCGTCCACTGACTCCTGCGGGAGGAGCCGGGCAGGCAGCGACGCCTCCCGGCCCGACTTCGGCCCCGTGCCACGCCCCGCGCCCACCGGTCCTGCTGTCCCGGCCCCCGTACCAGGGCAGCCGCAGGGGCGCCGCAGATGCCAGACGCCAGGAGCCGCGCGGCCTGTCACGCGCCTGTGACAGTCGGCGGACAGCTCCATGAAGTCAGACAGCCAGCCTTTTCCATAAGAGAACAAACCAGACATTTCGCACCGAGTTCTCTGGATCCGACCCTCCCCCCACCTCTCATCTGGAGTCGTCCTCATGTTCCGCACCACCTCCCGAAAGCAGCGCTTCGCCCTGTACGCCGTCTCGGCCGCGATCGTCGGAGGGGGCGCACTGGTCCCCACCAGCGCTTTCGCCGCCCCGGCCGCGACCGGCGCGACCTCGGCCGCTGCCCACGCGAAGAGCGGTCACGAGAACAGCGGCAAGAAGGAGGCGTGGGAGAAGGGTCAGAACCACGACAAGCACGACAAGCACGACAAGGGCGAGAAGAACCAGAAGCGTCACGGCAAGAAGGGCAAGGTCCGCGACGTGGAGAACATGCCGGGCTGCAAGTTCTACCAGGGCAAGGTCTACTGCGAGCACCAGCCCGACAAGCCCGCCCCGACCCCCAAGCCGGACACCAAGCCGGACCCGGTAGTCGTGGGCAAGGACAACCCCGACAAGGTCCAGACCCCCGCGTAGACCCGCAGGCGCAGGCCCCGCAGGCGCAGGCCCCGCAGGCGCAGGCCCTGCGGGGCGACCGGCAGGGCCGGGAATGTTCGGCGCGAACCGGGCCCCACGTCACCCTTCGGTCGCCGGCCCCTGCCGGCGGCCGAAGGGTGACGTGGGGACGGCCGCGAGGCGGCCGAGGGGCGGAGCGGACGGGGCCGACCGGATTCGAACCGGCGTCCTCACGGTTTTGGAGACCGCGCGCGACGACCTCTGCGCTACGACCCCGCCCGCCCGGCATCCTAGAGGCGTCCTGCGTCCTGCGTCCTGCGTCCTGCGTCCTGCACGCCGTGCGTGCACGGTGTGCAGTCAGTCGGCGGGCGGGTGCGTGGCCAGCCAGTGTCGTGCGATCTCCTCCCGCGTGGCCATCCACGCCCCGCCCCGCTGCGCGACGTGTTTCAAGAACCCGTCGAGCGCGCGGATTCGCCCGGGCCGCCCGATGATTCGGCAGTGCATGCCGACGCTCATCATCCGCGGCCGGTCCGCGCCCTCGGCGCGGAGCGTCTCGAAGGTGTCGACCAGGTAGGCGAGCATGTCGTCCGCGGTGGTGAAGCCGTGGACGATCAGGAACTTGAAGTCGTTCGCGTCGAGGCTGTACGGCACCACCAGGTGCGGGCGCCGGCCGCCCGCCTCCACATAGAACGGCAGGTCGTCCGAGTAGTCGTCGCTGTCGTAGAGGAAGCCGCCCTCCCCGGCGACCAGGCGCCGCGTGTTCGCGCTGGTCCGGCCGGTGTACCAGCCCACCGGCCGGCGCCCGACGAGCCGCCCGATCACCTCGGCCGTGCGTGCGATGTCGTCTTGCTCGACGTTCTCGGGCACGTGCCGGTAGTCGATCCAGCGCCAGCCGTGGCCCGCCACCTCCCAGCCCGCCGCCCCCATCGCGCGCGCCGCGTCGGGGTTGCGTTCCAGGGCCTGTCCCACGGCGTACACGGTCAGTGGCGCACGGTGCGCCGCCAGTGTGCGGTGGATGCGCCAGAAGCCGGCGCGCGAGCCGTAGGCGAACATCGACTCCACGTTCAGGTCGCGCCCGCCGGTCACGGGCGGCGCGCCTACGACTTCGTGGAGGTACCCCTCCGAGGTGCGGTCGCCCTCCAGGACGTTCTGCTCCCCGCCCTCCTCGTAGTTCAGTACGAGGCTGACGGCGACACGGGCGCCCCCCGGCCACGCCGCGCGCGGCGGCTCGGCCCCGTAGCCGGCGAGATCACGCCGCTGCTGCTCACGCTGCTGATCGGACACGGCCCGCACCCTACCGCCGGCCGCCCCGCCCGCCGCGAACCCGCGCCGCACCTCGCGCACGGCCTGCCCCCCGCGGTCCGCCTCGGTCCGCCGCGGTCCGCGGCGTGGTCTTCCGGGCGATCGCGGGCGGCTCGCCCCGGCGACCTCGACCCCCAGCGGGTCCAGACCCGGGCCCTCCGTGGGCGTGCTCCCGACTCCACGTGCCCGACCGCGCCGGACAGAAGGACAGCCCAAAGCTGTTCATTTCCTTTGAATCCAGCGCAATGCGGACATTCGCTCGGCTTCTCAAAGGGGTACATCCAGTGACAGAAGGTGAGATCCGGGCGTCCCGGGGGTGACCCGCCCCATAGGACTCACGTCACACACGAACCGCGATAGTAGACCCCGCACCCCTCCCGTAACCCCCCTCATCCGGCTCCCACCTGCGCCCACCCCGCTCCGCCCAGCACCGGTCCGCCGGTCCCTGACTGCGAAGCCCCCTAGTAATGGCGGTCGTTGCCAGGGGGTCGGGGCGTCTGTAGAACTGGATGAGTCGCCGGGCGGCACGGGTCCTCACCCGCCGCCGACGAACCCCTCTCCACCGCGTGAGTGGCTCACGCATGCCCCAGGCATGCCGCGACCGCCCTTGTCCCCTGTGGAAGGTATCTCCGTGTCCCACTCCGTCATCCGCCGCATCGCCGCCTCCAAGAAGGCCCTCGCGGGCACCGTCGTCGCCCTCGGTGTCGCCGGTTCCATGCTCGCCGCGGTTCCCGCCCAGGCGGCCCCGACGAGCGCCAAGGCGATCGCCCAGCAGATGATCAAGGACCCGGCGCAGTTCGCGGCCTTCAACAACATCGTTTCCCGCGAGAGCGGCTGGAACCACACCGCCACCAACGCCTCCTCCGGCGCGTACGGCCTGGTCCAGGCCCTGCCGGCCTCGAAAATGGCCTCCGCGGGCGCCGACTGGAAGACCAACCCGGCCACCCAGATCAAGTGGGGCCTGAACTACATGAACGAGCGCTACGGCAGCCCCGTCGGCGCCTGGAACTTCTGGCAGACCCACCACTGGTACTAAGCCGCCAGCGGGCAGCCCACGCACATCGAAGACGCCCGGCCGGGACCTCCCGGCCGGGCGTCTTGCGTGTGTC
>NZ_JBHYMC010000075.1:0-32959 GCF_042742535.1 Streptomyces sp. NPDC058880 | reverse complement strand
CCCCGGGGAGAGCGGGCCCCTCACGCATGTGCGTCAGCCGTCGTCAGGAGGAGGCGGGGGGATACATCCCGGACGGCAGCTTCGCCGCCGCCGCGCGGTCCAGGAGCCACAGGGTGCGCGAGCGCCCGTACGCCTCCGCGGCCGGTGCCTGCACGCCGCCGGCCCCGCCGAGGGCGATGGAGACCGCGCCGGCCTTGTCCTCGCCGGCCGCCAGCAGCCAGACCTCACGGGCCGCCCGGATGGCCGGGAGAGTCAGCGAGATCCGGGTGGGCGGGGGCTTGGGCGCGCCGTGCACGCCGACCACCGTGCGGCTGGTCTCCCGGGCCGCCGGGTGCTCGGGGAAGAGCGAGGCGACGTGCGTGTCCGGGCCCACGCCCAGCATCAGCACGTCGAAGCGGGGGACCGGGCCGTGATCCTCCGGACCGGCCGCGCGCGCCAGCTCGGCCGCGTACGAGGCGGCCGCCGCGTCCACGTCCGCGCCGTACGGGCCGTCCGAGGCGGGCATGGCGTGCACGCGGGCGGGATCGACCGGGACGGAGTCCAGGAGGGCCTCACGGGCCTGGGTGTGATTGCGCTCGGGGTCGTCGGCGGGCACGTACCGCTCGTCGCCCCACCACAGGTCGAGCCGGTGCCAGTCGACCGCGTCGCGGGCCGGGGCGGCGGCCAGTGCGGCGAGCAGGCCGTTGCCGTTGCGTCCGCCGGTCAGGACCACGGACGCGGTGCCGCGCGCCGCCTGGGCGTCCACGATCTTCGTGATGAGCCGGGCCGCGGTGGCCTGGGCCATCAGCTCCTTGTCCCGGTGGACGACGACCTGAGGAGTCGTCATACCCATGTGCTGCCGCCTTCTTGGTGGTGTGTGATACCGCTGCGCGGAGCCGCTCCCCGCTCCGCCTCCAGCCCCGGTTCGGGAAGGAGCGGGGCGGGGAACAGGCTCCGCGCAGCGGGTCGGCTACGTGGCCGGGGCCTTCTTCGACGGCTTGGAGGCCGGCTTCGAGGGCTCGGCCTTGGCCGGAGCGCCGGCCTCGGCCTCGGCGCGGGCCTGCGGCTCCGGCGCATTCGCCGCCAGCTGGGACACGCCGTACTTCAGCGACGCCTCGTACGTGTTGTCCGGGTCCAGCCGGCGCAGCTCCTCCGCCAGGAGCTCGGCCGTGTCGCGGCGCTTGAGCGCCACGTTCCGGTCGGGCTGGCCCGGCATGCACAGCGTGGCCAGTCCGCCGTCCGCCCGGTTGAGGACGATATCGCCGTCCTTGGTGGCCAGGCGCACGGCCGTCAGCCCCGGACCCGCCGACAGCGTGCGGCGGACGGGCACCTGGAGCCGGTCCGCCAGCCACATGGCCAGCAGCTCGCAGCTCGGGTTGTCCGCCTCGCCCTCGACGGTCGCCGACACGACCGTCAGGGCCTGCTGGTCCAGCGCCGCGGCCAGCATCGACCGCCAGGGGGTGATCCGGGTCCAGGACAGATCCGTGTCCCCGGGGGCGTACGCACCGGCCCGGGCGCCGAGCGTCCCGACCGGATTCTCGCAGGAGTACGTGTCCGTGATGCGGCGCTGCCCGAGCGCACCCAGCGGATCGCCCGCCAGGTCCGTGGGGGCGCCGTCCGGCCACCAGACGACCACAGGCGCGTCCGGAAGGAGCAGCGGGAGAACCACCGACTGGGCGTGGTCGACCAGTTCGCCGTGAAGGCGCAGCACGACCGTCTCACCGCTGCCCGCGTCCGCTCCGACGCGGACTTCCGCGTCGAGCCGGGCGTCACGGCGGCTGCGGGGGGAGCGGCTGGCCCGCTTGATGACGACGACGATCCGCGAGGGGTGTTCGTGGGACGCGTCGTTCGCCGACTTGAGCGCGTCGTACGCGTTCTCCTCGTCGGTCACGATCACCAGCGTGAGGACCATGCCGACGGCCGGCGTGCCGATGTCCCGGCGTGCCTGCACCATCGCGGCATTGATCTTGCTGGAGTTGGTCTCCGTGAGGTCGATCTTCATGGCCGGCGCCAGCTCCGTCCGTCTCGTGCGAGCATCTCGTCCGCCTCGACCGGTCCCCAGGTGCCCGCCGGGTACTGCGCGGGCTTGCCGTGCTTGTCCCAGTACTCCTCGATCGGGTCGAGGATGTTCCAGGACAGCTCGACCTCCTGATGGCGCGGGAAGAGGTTCGCGTCGCCGAGGAGCACGTCGAGGATGAGCCGCTCGTACGCCTCGGGGCTCGACTCCGTGAAGGACTCGCCGTAGGCGAAGTCCATCGTGACGTCCCGGACCTCCATGGACGTGCCCGGCACCTTGGACCCGAAGCGCACCGTCACGCCCTCGTCCGGCTGGACCCGGATGACCAGGGCGTTCTGCCCCAGCTCCTCGGTCGCGCCCGACTCGAACGGCAGGTACGGGGCCCGCTTGAAGACCACCGCGATCTCGGTCACCCGGCGGCCCAGGCGCTTGCCCGTCCGCAGGTAGAAGGGGACGCCCGCCCAGCGGCGGTTGTTGATCTCCAGGCGGATGGCCGCGTAGGTGTCGGTCTTCGACTTGGGGTCGATGCCGTCCTCTTCGAGGTACCCGACGACCTTCTCGCCGCCCTGCCAGGCCGCCGCGTACTGGCCGCGCACGGTGTGCTTGCCCAGGTCCTCCGGCAGCTGCACCGCCGTCAGCACCTTGAGCTTCTCCGCCACCAGCGCCTTGGGGTGGAAGGAGCCGGGCTCCTCCATCGCGGTCAGCGCGAGCAGCTGCAGCAGGTGGTTCTGGATGACGTCACGGGCCGCGCCGATGCCGTCGTAGTAGCCGGCCCGCCCGCCGATGCCGATGTCCTCGGCCATGGTGATCTGCACGTGGTCGACGTACGACCGGTTCCAGATCGGCTCGAACATCGTGTTGGCGAAGCGGAGCGCCAGGATGTTCTGGACGGTCTCCTTGCCGAGGTAGTGGTCGATCCGGAAGACCTCGTCACGGGGGAAGACCTCGTGGACGACCTTGTTCAGCTCCTCGGCGCTCTTCAGGTCGTGACCGAAGGGCTTCTCGATGACGGCACGCCGCCAGGAGCCCTCCTTCTGCGCCAGACCGTGGTCCTTGAGCTGCTGGACCACCTTGGGGAAGAACTTCGGCGGGACGGAGAGGTAGAAGGCGAAGTTGCCGCCCGTGCCCTGCGCCTTGTCGAGGTCGTCGATCGTCGCCTTCAGCGTCTCGAAGGCGGCGTCGTCGTCGAAGTCGCCCTGGACGAAGCGGCAGCCCTGCACCAGCTGCTGCCAGACCTCCTCGCGGAAGGGGGTGCGCGAGTGCTCCTTGACCGCCTCGTACACCTCCTGGGCGAAGTCCTCGTGTTCCCACTCCCTGCGGGCGAACCCGATGAGCGAGAAGCCCGGCGGGAGCAGGCCGCGGTTGGCCAGGTCGTAGACGGCAGGCATCAGCTTCTTGCGCGACAGGTCACCCGTAACGCCGAAAATGACCAGGCCGGACGGCCCCGCGATGCGCGGGAGCCGCCGGTCCTGTGCGTCACGAAGCGGGTTCGCTCCGTTTACAGACAAAGTGGTCAGGCCTCCGTGGGGGCGAGGCGCTGCAGCTCCGCCTCGGTCGACTTCAGCAGGTCGTTCCAGGACGCCTCGAACTTCTCGACGCCCTCGTCCTCAAGCAGCTGAACGACATCGTCGTACGAGATGCCCAGCTTCGCGACCGCATCGAGCTCGGCACGCGCCTGCTCGTAGCTGCCGCGCACGGTGTCACCCGTGATCTGCCCGTGGTCGGCGGTGGCCTCCAGGGTGGCCTCCGGCATGGTGTTCACCGTGTTCGGGGCGACGAGGTCGTCCACGTACAGGGTGTCCTTGTACGCCGGGTCCTTGACGCCCGTCGAGGCCCACAGCGCACGCTGCTTGTTGGCTCCGGCGCGCTCCAGGGCGGCCCAGCGGTCCGAGGAGAAGACCTCCTCGTAGGCCTGGTAGGCCAGACGGGCGTTGGCGAGGGCCGCCTTGCCCTTGAGCGACTTCGCCTCGTCGGTGCCGACGGCGTCGAGTCGCTTGTCGATCTCGGTGTCCACGCGGGACACGAAGAAGGAGGCGACCGAGTGGATCAGGGAGAGGTCCAGGCCTGCGGCCTTGGCCTTCTCCAGCCCCGCCAGGTACGCGTCCATGACCTCGCGGTAGCGCTCCAGCGAGAAGATCAGCGTGACGTTGACGCTGATGCCCTTGCCGATGACCTCGGTGATCGCCGGCAGGCCGGCCTTCGTGGCCGGGATCTTGATGAGCGTGTTCGGCCGGTCCACCAGCCAGGCCAGCTGCTTGGCCTCGGCGATCGTCGCCGCGGTGTCGTGGGCCAGTCGGGGGTCCACCTCGATCGACACGCGGCCGTCCTGGCCGTCCGTGCGGTCGTAGACCGGGCGCAGGATGTCGGCGGCGTCCCTGACGTCCGCCGTCGTGATCATGCGCAGCGCCTCGTCCACGGTGACCTTGCGGGTCGCGAGGTCGGTGAGCTGTCGCTCGTAGCCCTCGCCACCGCTGATCGCCTTCTGGAAGATCGCCGGGTTGGTGGTGACCCCGACCACGTGCGACTGGTCGATGAGCTCGGCCAGGTTGCCGGACGTGATGCGCTTGCGGGACAGGTCGTCCAGCCAGATCGCCACGCCTTCGTCGGAGAGGCGCTTGAGTGCGTCTGTCATGGGAATTGCATCTCCTACTGGTGTAGTACGCGCGTCAGCGCGCGGCGGCGGCGAGGGAGTCCCGGGCGGCGGCGACGACGGCCTCCGGCGTGAAACCGAACTCGCGGAAGAGGACCTTCGCGTCGGCCGAGGCGCCGAAGTGCTCCAGCGACACGATCCGGCCCGCGTCACCGACGTAGCGGTGCCAGGTCAGGCCGATGCCCGCCTCGACCGCGACCCGGGCCTTGACGGAGGGCGGCAGGACGCTGTCCTTGTACGCCTGGTCCTGCTCCTCGAACCACTCCACGGACGGCATCGAGACCACGCGGGTGGGGATGCCGGCGGCCTGGAGCTGCTCGCGGGCCTCGACGGCCACGTGCACCTCGGAGCCGGTGCCGATGAGGACGACCTGGGCGTCGCCGCCTTCCGCCTCGAAGCGCACGTAGCCGCCCTTGACGGTGTTCTCGTCGGCCTCGTACGTCGGCACGCCCTGACGGGTGAGGGCCAGACCGTGCGGGGTGCCCTTGCCGAACACCTTCGTGTGGCGCTTGAGGATCTCGCGCCAGGCGATCGCGGTCTCGTTGGCGTCGGCCGGGCGGACGATCGTCAGGCCCGGGATGGCGCGCAGCGAGGCCAGGTGCTCGACCGGCTGGTGGGTCGGGCCGTCCTCGCCGAGGCCGATGGAGTCGTGCGTCCACACGTAGGTCACCGGCAGGTGCATCAGGGCGGACAGGCGCACGGCGTTGCGCATGTAGTCGGAGAACACCAGGAAGGTGCCGCCGTAGATACGGGTGTGGCCGTGCAGCGCGATGCCGTTCATGGCGGCGGCCATGGCGTGCTCGCGGATGCCGAAGTGGATGGTGCGGCCGTACGGGTCGGCCTCCGGCAGCGGGTTGCCCACCGGAAGGAACGAGGAGTCCTTGTCGATGGTGGTGTTGTTGGAGCCGGCCAGGTCGGCCGAGCCGCCCCACAGCTCCGGGATGACCGCGCCGAGCGCCTGGAGCACCTTGCCGGAGGCGGCGCGGGTGGCGAGGGACGTGCCGGCCTCGAAGACGGGGAGCTGCTCCTCCCAGCCCGCGGGCAGTTCGTTCGCGTTGATCCGGTCGAAGGAGGCGGCGCGCTCCGGGTTGGCGGTGCGCCAGGCGGAGAAGTCCTTCTCCCAGGCGGCCTTGGCCTCGCGGCCCCGGTCCAGCGCCTTGCGGGTGTGGGCGATGACCTCGTCGGCGACCTCGAAGGTCTGCTCCGGGTCGAAGCCGAGCACGCGCTTGGTGGCCGCGACCTCGTCGTCGCCGAGTGCAGAGCCGTGGGCGGCCTCGGTGTTCTGGGCGTGCGGAGCGGGCCAGGCGATGATCGAGCGGGCCGCGATGAAGGACGGCCGGTCCGTGACGGCCTTGGCGGCCTGGAGCGCGGCGAACAGGGCCTTCGGGTCGAGGTCGCCGTTCTCCTGCTGCTCGACGCGCTGGACGTGCCAGCCGTAGGCCTCGTAGCGCTTCATGGTGTCCTCGGAGACGGCCGTCTCCGTGTCACCCTCGATGGAGATGTGGTTGTCGTCCCAGAGGAGGACGAGGTTGCCGAGCTTCTGGTGGCCGGCCAGCGCGGACGCCTCGTGGGAGATGCCCTCCTGGAGGCACCCGTCGCCCGCGATCGCGTAGACCATGTGGTCGAACGGGGAGGTGCCCGGGGCCGCCTGCGGGTCGAAGAGGCCGCGCTCGTAGCGGGCGGCCATGGCCATGCCCACCGCGTTGGCGACACCCTGCCCGAGGGGGCCGGTGGTGGTCTCGACGCCGGCCGTGTGGCCGTACTCCGGGTGGCCCGGGGTCTTGGAGCCCCAGGTGCGGAAGGACTTCAGGTCGTCCAGTTCGAGCCCGAACCCGCCCAGGTACAGCTGGGTGTAGAGGGTCAGGGACGAGTGCCCCGCGGAGAGCACGAAACGGTCGCGGCCCACCCACTCGGGGTCCGCCGGGTCGTGCCGCATCACCTTCTGGAAGAGGGTGTACGCGGCGGGCGCCAGGCTCATCGCCGTACCGGGGTGGCCGTTTCCGACCTTCTGGACCGCGTCGGCGGCCAGGATGCGGGCGGTGTCGACGGCCCGCTGGTCCAGTTCGGTCCACTCGAGCTCTGTGGTGGTCGGCTTGGTGCTCACCTGGGTCAGGGCTCCTCTCCACAAGTTCGTGTCCCGGTGACGAACGGTGCACCGGCGATTCCGAGCCTACCCCCGCAACGGCGTGCAGCTATTCGAGTGCAGGCGGTCCGTCATCGCGCCGCCCACCCGCGTTCACCCGGCCACGGGGGCGCGGCGGATGCCGTGCCCCGTATGTATGCACGGTCCGATCGGCCCAACACGAGGCGACCCCGGCGCGGGGCGACGGAAGCGCAACGTCTACAGTGGCGTGGTACGCGCAAGCCTTAACCGGGCCTTCATGGTGTGAAGGGCCCGAGTCGGAGCTTGCTGGATTCTCTCTCAGGGGTGTGCGTGACGGCCGTCGAATCCCGTCCAGCGGGGGTGCTCGGGACGAGCCCCGGTCACCGGCCGTTCGGGACCCGCGTCATGGCTTTCGTGGCATTGACCAAGCCGCGGATCATCGAACTTCTGCTGATCACCACAGTGCCGGTCATGTTCCTCGCGGAGCAGGGCGTGCCGTCGCTGTGGCTGGTCCTGGTGACCTGCGTCGGCGGTTACCTGTCCGCGGGCGGCGCCAACGCGCTGAACATGTACATCGACCGCGACATCGACGCGCTGATGGACCGGACCTCCCAGCGCCCGCTGGTGACCGGCATGGTCAGCCCGCGGGAGTGCCTGGTCTTCGGCATCACGCTCGGCGTGGTCTCCACCCTGTTCTTCGGCCTGCTCGTCAACTGGCTGTCGGCCGCGCTCTCCCTCGGCGCGCTCCTCTTCTACGTGGTCGTCTACACGATGCTGCTGAAGCGGCGCACGACCCAGAACATCGTCTGGGGCGGCATCGCGGGCTGCCTGCCGGTGCTCATCGGCTGGTCCGCGGTCCGCAACGAGGTCTCCTGGGCCGCCGTCATCCTCTTCCTCGTCATCTTCTTCTGGACGCCGCCGCACTACTGGCCGCTGTCGATGAAGGTGGCCGACGACTACGCGCGCGTCGGCGTGCCGATGCTCCCGGTCGTCGCCGGCAACAAGGTCGTCGCGCGCCAGATCGTCCTCTACAGCTGGGTCATGGTCGGCGTCTCGCTGCTGCTGACCCCGCTGGGGTACACCGGCTGGTTCTACACCTCGGTCGCGCTGCTGGCCGGCGGCTGGTGGCTGTGGGAGGCGCACGCGCTGCACGCGCGGGCCAAGGCGGGCGTGACGGGCGCGAAGCTCAAGGAGATGCGCCTGTTCCACTGGTCGATCACCTATGTGTCGCTGCTGTTCGTGGCGGTGGCCGTGGATCCCTTCCTCCGTTGATTACTCGCCGGTAGCATGGCTTCCATGGGAGACACCGCAGACACCGCGGCCGCCGCAGGCGCCGCGGACAAGAAGCAGGACCGTACGGCCGCGAAGCTGGCCCGGCAGATCGGCGCCTTCGCCAAGCAGCACGGCGGCGCCGAGGGCCAGCTCGCCCACATCGGCCAGGCCGGCACCCGCATCGTGCTCGTGGGCACGGACGGCGGCTGGGGCGACCTGGTGGCCCCGACCTTCGCGGTGGCGCAGCTGGCCGCTCAGAAGGCCGGGCTGACCCTCCACGACGAGTTCGACGGGGAGTTCGCCGCGCGCGTGCGGACGGGCCCGTACGAGTGGTCGCGGATGGCCGGCCTCCAGCTCGGCGGAACCCCGAACCCGGCGGCCTGACCGGCCCGGACCGGCATCCGGGGCGCCGGCGTGCGCCCTCGGTCAACAGCCCGAGCAACACCTCACACCCCGCTCACCCGTTAGGACGTGTGGAAGCGCCTTCCCCACGTCCGCAACGGGATGCCCGGATGATCGAAACGCCGCCCCTGGTGGACCAGTACTGCCACGGAGTCCTCCGTACGGAGCTGGGCCTGGGCACCTTCGAGGCCCAGCTGATCCGCTCGGCCGGCCCGCCCGCCGCCGGCACCACCTTCTTCGACACCCAGACCGGTTTCGCGGTCCGCCGCTGGTGCCCGCCGTTGCTGGGGCTGGAGCCGCACGCCGCCCCCGCCCGCTATCTGGCCCGGCGCCGCGAGCTGGGCCCGGCCGAGTCCGCGCGGCGGCTGCTGCGGGGGTCCGGGGTCGCCGCCTACCTGGTCGCCACCGGCCCGGCCGAGGACCTCACCGCGCCCAAGGAGATGGCGCTCGCCGCCGACGCCGAGGCCTTCGAGACCGTACGGCTGGAGTCACTGGCCGAACAGGTCGCCGACACCTCCGGGACGGTGGCCGCCTTCCTCGCCAATCTGGCCGAGGCGATCCACCACGCTGCCTCGGGTGCCGCGGCCTTTGCCTGCTCCGCGACCCCGGCCCGTCCCGACGGCGCGCAGGGCACGGGCCTGGATCCCGATCCGCCCGGTCCGGGAGAGGTGCGCGGAGCGGCCGGACGCTGGCTGGCCGGGCGGCCGCGCGGGGGAGCCGTGGCGGACCCCGTACTCCTGCGGCACCTGCTCTGGAGCGCGGTGGCGTCCGGGCTGCCGCTCCAACTGCACACGGGCGCGGGGGATCCCGCGGTGCTGACCGGATTCGTACGGGCCACCGCGGGTTTCGGCACCCGGCTGGTGCTGCTCGGCGGATATCCGCACCACCGGCACACGGCGCGGCTCGCGGAGGCCTTCCCGCACGTCTACGCCGACGCCGGCGCGGGCCTGGGGCGGACCGGGGCGCGGGCCACGGCGGTCCTGGCCGAGCTGCTGGAGCTCGCCCCGTTCGGGAAGGTGCTGTTCTCCAGCGGGGGGCGGCGGCTGCCCGAACTGCACGCGGTGGGCGCCCTGGTGTTCCGCGAGGCGCTGGCCCGGGTGCTGGGCGGCTGGGTCGCCGAGGGGTCCTGGTCCTGGCGGGACGCGGAGCGGGTGGCGGCCATGGTCGCGGCGGGCAACGCCCGCCGCGTCTATCGGCTGGACCGGCCGTGAGGACGGCCCGGAGCGGACGGCCGGGACGGCTCAGACGGTGGAGAGCCGGGCGTCCGCGGGAGCGGGTGTGCCCGCTTCGGTGGCCGGCCGTTCCCGCAGGCTCAGGGCCAGCCGGAGCACGGCGACCCACACCAGGCAGGAGCCCAGCATGTGCACGGCGACCAGGACCTCGGGCACGTCGGTGAAGTACTGCACGTAGCCGATGCCGCCCTGGGCGAGCAGGACGAGCAGCAGGTCGCGGGCGCGCGCCCGGGTGTCGGCGGGTGCGTCGACCACGCGCAGCACCAGCCACATCGCGACGGCCAGCGCGCAGACCAGCCAGGCGGCGATCGCGTGCACGTGCGCGGTGACCTCCCAGTCGAAGGGCATCCGCTTGATCTCGCTGCTGTCGCCGGCGTGCGGGCCGGAGCCGGTGACCACCGTGCCCGCGGCGATCAGCACGAGGGTGCTGGCGATCAGGGCCCACGACAGCTTGCCCACCGGGCCGGGGACGCGCGGGCGGGGGGCGGTGTCGCCCTCGCCGGCGCGCTGCCAGGTGAGGGTCGTCACCGCGATCAGCGTGGTGGCGAGGAGGAAGTGCCCGGCCACGCTGTAGGGGTTGAGGCCCGTCAGCACGGTGATGCCGCCGAGCACGGCGTTGCTCATCACGATGGCGAACTGGAGCCAGCCGAGCCTGGTCAGCGAGTGGCGCCAGGGCTCGGCCGAGCGCGCCGCGAGGATCACCCAGCCGACGGCGGCACAGAGCACGTACGTCAGCATCCGGTTGCCGAACTCGATGGCGCCGTGGAAGCCCTGCTCCTGCGTCACGATCAGGCTGTCGTCGGTGCACTTGGGCCAGGTGTCGCAGCCGAGACCGGATCCGGTCAGTCGCACCGCGCCGCCGGTGACGACGATGGCCACGCTCATGACGAGCGCGGCGAGCGCGGCCCGCCGGACGATCCGGGGTGACGGGGTCCAGCGGCTGGCGATGAATGCGAGGGGGTTCAACACGCCCCATATCGTAGGCGACCCCTTGTGCAAACTTTCACGAGGGGGTGGGGGGCGGTGCGTCGGGGGCGGAGAGCAGCCGGAACCTGGCCCCGGCGGGGTCGCCCTCCTCGTGCCACCAGAGCAGCACCCGCCAGTGCGCGGCGTCGCCCGGATGGTCCGGCGACAGCGTGAAGCCGCGTACCAGGGAGGATGCGACGTCCTGGGCCGTCCGGTTCCGCACCTCCGTGGCACCGCGCCAGGGGTGCGGGAGCGCGTGCCACAACCCGTCGGCGCCGCGGACGTCGAAGCGCCACACCGCGAGCCAGGGGGTGACCTCCAGCATCGTGCGCACCTGCTCGGCGCCGAGGTGCAGCCGGGATGCGATCTCGGGCTCCTCCACCGACCGGATGCGGGCGGCCACCACGGCCCGGGGCAGCAGCCGCTCGGGCAGCAGGCCCCGTGTGCGCAGGCCCACCAGCTCGTCGAAGGCCAGGTAGCGCAGGCGCAGCTCCAGCTGGCGGCCGATGTGGTCGAGGGCCTCTTCGGCGGCCTCGGCCTCCTCCGCGGCGGGATCGGCCAGGAGCAGCCGGCGGAAGTCGGCCTCCGCGTCCACGGCCCAGGCCACCGCGTCCTCGGTGAGGCCCAGCTCGGCGAGGCGGTCCCCGAGGAACACCTTGGCCTGGGCGAGGCCCTGCCGGTTGACCGGATCCCGCTGGTCCAGTCCGGCCCAGACCTCCACCGCGGTACGGGTGAGGTCCCGGGCGCGCTCGCCGGCGGCCCGCTCCATGGCGCTGGGGCCCTGGTCGGCGGCCGCGCCCAGCGGGTGCCGCGGCAGCCGGTCCGCGTCGCTCAGCGGCCAGGCCAGCCACACCCCGTGGTTGATCAGCCCGCGGGCGTACCAACGGGCGTACTCCGGGGTGTGCCGGGCGGCGCGTTCGGAACTGCGCAGACCCTCCTCGATGGTGGCGAGGGCGCCCGCGCGGTCCCCCGCGGCGAACCGCAGGGCCGCCCGGTCGGCGAGGCGCAGCCCCAGCAGCGCGGTGCACTCGGGGTCGTCGGTGAGCGCGCGCAGGGCCCCGATCAGCTCGTCGAGGAGCCCCTCCTGCTCCGCCGGCTCCGCCTGTGCGACCCCCGCCCGCACCCGCGCCCACCGCTCGTCCAGCCGAAGAACGGCCTCCCGCTGCACCATGTCCGCCCCCCGGCTTCATGTGTGGAGGCGCCCATCCTCGCGGCTGCGCCGCCGCGAGGGAAAGGGTTTCATTCCCAGCGGAAGAGGCGGGCGGCGGCGCCCAGACCGAGTACGGCCCAGGCCGTGAGCACGGCCGCGTCACCCCACGGCAGCGCCGCTCCCTGCTGGAGCACCTCGCGCAGACCGTTGGAGAGGGCCGAGATGGGCAGCAGCCCCAGGACGGACTGAACGGCGCCCGGGAACTTCTCCATCGGCACGATCACCCCGCCGCCGACCAGCAGCAGCAGGAACACCAGGTTGGCCGCGGCCAGGGTGGCTTCTGCCTTCAGGGTCCCGGCCATCAGCAGTCCGAGCCCCGAGAAGGCGGCGGTGCCCAGCAGGACCAGCGCGGCGACCGACAGCGGGTCCCCCTGCGGGGACCAGCCCAGCGCGAGGGCGATCGCCGTCAGCAGGGCGATCTGCAGCACCTCGGTGACCAGCACCGAGAGGGTCTTGGCGGCCATCAGAGCCCAGCGCGGCAGCGGGGAGGCCCCGAGCCGCTTGAGCACGCCGTAGCGGCGGTCGAAGCCGGTGGCGATGGCCTGGCCGGTGAACGCGGTGGACATCACGGCGAGGGCGAGGATGCCGGGGGCGAGGAAGTCCACCGATTCCCCGGCACCCGTGTCGACGATGTCGACGGCGGAGAACAGCACCAGGAGCAGCGCCGGAATGATCACGGTGAGCAGCAACTGCTCGCCGTTGCGCAGCAGCATCCGGGTCTCCAGCGCCGTCTGCGCGAGGATCATGCGGGACACGGGCGCGGCCCCCGGGCGGGGGGTGAACGTACCGGCGCTCATGCGCGCAGCTCCTTACCGGTCAGTTCCAGGAAGACGTCTTCGAGGGTGTGCCGCTCCACCGACAGGCTGTCGGGCATGACACCGTTCTGTGCGCACCAGGAGGCGACGGTGGCCAGCAGCTGCGGGTCCACCTCCCCGGTCACCCGGTAGACGCCCGGGGTGACCTCGGCCGCCTGGGTGCCGTCGGGCAGCGCCTTCAGCAGAGAGGGGAGGTCCAGGGCGGGGCGACCGGTGAAACGCAGGGTGTTCTCGGCGCCGCCGCGGCACAGCTGCTCGGGGCTGCCGTGGGCGATGACCCGGCCCGCGTCCACGATGGCGACCTCGTCCGCGAGCTGTTCGGCCTCGTCCATGTGGTGGGTGGTGAGGACGACAGTGACCCCGTCGGCGCGCAGCTCCCGTACGAGGTCCCAGGTGGCACGGCGGGCCTGCGGGTCCAAGCCGGCGGTGGGCTCGTCGAGGAAGACCAGCTCGGGGCGGCCCACGACGGCCATGGCCAGGGCCAGGCGCTGTTGCTGGCCGCCGGAGAGCCGCCGGTAGGGGGTGCGGCCGCAGCTGCCCAGGCCGAGGCGTTCCACCAGGACGTCGGGGTCGAGCGGGTGCGCGTACAGCTTGGCCATGTGGCGCAGCATCTCGACGGCGCGGGCCCCGGAGTAGACGCCTCCGGACTGGAGCATCACGCCGGTCCGCGGGCGCAGCGCCTCGGCCTGGGTCACCGGGTCCAGGCCGAGGACGCGGATGGTGCCGGCGTCGGGGCGGTGGTAGCCCTCGCAGGTCTCCACCGTGGTGGTCTTGCCCGCGCCGTTGGGACCGAGGACCGCGGTGACGGAGGCCCTGCGGACGGTGAGGTCCAGCCCGTCCACCGCGGTCTTGGCGCCGTACCGCTTCACCAGTCCGCGGATCTCCACGGCGGGGTCGTTGCTCATGGTGGGTGAGTCTACGGAGCTGCGGGCAGGGCCCCGGGTGCCGGGTGGCCGGGAGCCGGGCCCCCGGGTGCCGGAGCGGTGGGGTGCCGGACGCCCGGGATGCGCGGGCAGAGCTGGCGGACACGGCTTTTTCCAGCCCGGCGGACAGGCGCGGCCGATCCGGTTTCGGTGATCTTCTCCCCGTGCCGGCGGGCCGGACGCCCGGGCCGGCCGGGGGTGCGTGCGTGCTGGTGGGAGCCGCGCGGCGGCCCCGGAGCAACAACGGGAGCCATTCGGAATAATCTCTTCCGAATAACTCTCCGTAGATAAATAAGGTAACCCTTAGTGATGGAGGCCACCAGGCGTGGCGTCCGTCACGGCTTGTCCGAGCTCGGTTAATTACGCAACAATGGCGTTGTGAAATACGGCGAACGGCAGAACGAGGCCCCCCAGGGGGAGCTCACCACCGGGGAGCGGTCAACCCGCAACCGGGTGGCGCGCTCGATCCTGGACCACGGCCCGTCCACCGTCGCCGACCTCGCGCAGCGCCTCGGCCTCACCCAGGCCGCCGTCCGCCGCCACCTCGACACGCTCGTCGCCGACGACGTGGTCGAAGCCCGTGAGCGGCGTGTGTACGGAGCGCGGACCCGGGGTCGGCCCGCCAAGGTCTTCGCGCTCACCGACTGCGGCCGCGACGCCTTCGACCAGTCCTACGACACGCTCGCCGCGGACGCCCTGCGCTGGATCGCGCAGTCCGTCGGCGGCGGCGAGCAGGGCGAGGCGGCCGTCGCCGCCTTCGCCAGGGCCCGGATGGAAGCGCAGGCGCAGACCTACCGGGAGGCCGTCGAGGCGGCCGCCCCCGGGGGTCGCGCGGAGGCCCTTGCCAAGGCGTTGACGCAGGACGGGTACGCTGCTACGGCGAAGAGCGCTCCCGGTCCGCACAGCGGTGAACAGCTCTGCCAGCACCACTGCCCGGTCGCCCACGTGGCCGAGCAGTTCCCGCAGCTCTGCGAGGCGGAGACCGAGGTCTTCTCACGCCTGCTCGGGACGCACGTGCAGCGCCTCGCCACGATCGCCCATGGCGACGGAGTGTGCACGACGTTCATTCCGCGCAGCGCGGGCACCACACAGACCGACACATCAGTATCTGCAAGTACGGCCGGGAGGAACCCCGCATGACCACGGAGACCGCTCACCCTGAGCTCGATGGCCTGGGCACCTATGAATACGGCTGGGCCGACTCCGACGCGGCCGGTGCCGCCGCCAAGCGGGGTCTGTCCGAGGACGTCGTCCGCGACATCTCGGCGAAGAAGTCCGAGCCGGAGTGGATGCTGAACCTCCGCCTCAAGGGCCTGAGGTTGTTCGACAAGAAGCCCATGCCGATGTGGGGCTCCGACCTCTCGGGCATCGACTTCGACAACATCAAGTACTTCGTGCGCTCCACCGAGAAGCAGGCCGCTTCCTGGGAGGACCTGCCCGAGGACATCAAGAACACGTACGACAAGCTCGGCATCCCGGAGGCGGAGAAGCAGCGCCTCGTCGCCGGTGTCGCGGCCCAGTACGAGTCCGAGGTCGTCTACCACCAGATCCGTGAGGACCTGGAGGAGCAGGGCGTGATCTTCCTCGACACGGACACCGCGCTCAAGGAGCACCCGGAGCTCTTCCAGGAGTACTTCGGCACGGTCATCCCGGTCGGCGACAACAAGTTCGCGTCGCTGAACACCGCGGTGTGGTCCGGCGGCTCGTTCATCTACGTCCCCAAGGGTGTCCACGTGGACATCCCGCTCCAGGCCTACTTCCGCATCAACACGGAGAACATGGGCCAGTTCGAGCGGACGCTGATCATCGTCGACGAGGACGCCTACGTCCACTACGTCGAGGGCTGCACCGCCCCGATCTACTCCTCGGACTCCCTGCACAGCGCCGTCGTCGAGATCATCGTGAAGAAGGGCGGCCGCTGCCGCTACACGACGATCCAGAACTGGTCGAACAACGTCTACAACCTGGTCACCAAGCGCGCCGTGGCGTACGAGGGCGCGACCATGGAGTGGATCGACGGCAACATCGGTTCCAAGGTCACCATGAAGTACCCGGCCGTGTACCTGATGGGCGAGCACGCCAAGGGCGAGACCCTGTCCATCGCCTTCGCGGGCGAGGGACAGCACCAGGACGCCGGCTCCAAGATGGTCCACATGGCGCCGAACACCTCCTCGAACATCGTCTCCAAGTCGGTGGCCCGTGGCGGTGGCCGCACCTCCTACCGCGGTCTGGTCGAGATCGGCGAGGGCGCCGCCGGTTCCAAGTCCAATGTGCTGTGCGACGCGCTGCTCGTGGACACGATCTCCCGCTCGGACACGTACCCGTACGTCGACGTCCGCGAGGACGACGTGACGATGGGCCACGAGGCGACCGTCTCCAAGGTCTCCGACGACCAGCTCTTCTACCTCATGCAGCGCGGCCTCACCGAGTTCGAGGCCATGGCCATGATCGTGCGCGGCTTCGTCGAGCCGATCGCGAAGGAGCTGCCCATGGAGTACGCGCTGGAGCTCAACCGGCTGATCGAGCTGCAGATGGAGGGCTCGGTCGGCTGACCCACCGACCGCCCGAGCACCGCAGCACCTCGACGATTCTGTAGACGTAGGAAGAGAGCAAGACGACAGCCATGGCTGAGGCTCAGAACGCCCCCAAGAACCTGACGGTTCAGGGCGGTACCCCCGCGGCGGGCTCCACCACCGCCGGCGCGATCGCGGTGGCCGCCGAATCCACCGTCGCCACCCGGATGAGCGCGCCCCCGTCCTTCGACGTGGCCGACTTCCCGGTTCCGCACGGCCGTGAGGAGGAGTGGCGGTTCACCCCGCTCGCCCGCCTCCGGGGCCTGCACGACGGCACAGCGGTCGCGGACGGCACCATGAAGGCCCAGATCGACGCCCCCGAGGGCGTCATCGTCGAGTCCGTGGAGCGCGGCGACGAGCGGATCGGCACGGCCGGCACCCCCGTCGACCGCGTCGCCGCACAGGCCTTCTCCTCCTTCGCCAAGGCCACGGTCGTCACCGTGCCGAAGGAGACCGTGCTCACCGAGCCGATCCGGGTCGCCCTGCACGGTGAGGGCGGCACGACCTTCGGCCACACCGTCTTCGACGTGAAGCCCTTCGCCGAGGCGATCATCGTGATCGACCACACCGGCGACGGCGTGCGCGCCGCCAACGTGGACCTCCTCGTCGGCGACGGCGCCAAGGTGACCTTCGTGTCCGTCCAGGACTGGGACGACACCGCCGTCCACACCTCGCAGCACAACGCCCTCATCGGCCGCGACGCGAGCTTCAAGTCCGTGGTCGTCACCTTCGGCGGCGACCTCGTCCGCCTGCACCCGCGCGTCACCTACGCCGGCCCCGGCGGCGAGGCCGAGATGCTCGGCTTGTACTTCACGGACGCGGGCCAGCACCAGGAGCACCGCCTCCTGGTCACGCACGACGCGCCGCACTGCACGTCGAACGTGGTCTACAAGGGCGCCCTGCAGGGGCAGGACGCCCACGCCGTCTGGATCGGCGACGTGCTCATCGAGAAGAGCGCCGAGGGCACCGATACGTACGAGATGAACCGCAACCTCGTCCTCACCGACGGCGCGCGGGTCGACTCCGTGCCGAACCTGGAGATCGAGACCGGCGAGATCGTCGGTGCCGGACACGCCTCCGCGACCGGCCGCTTCGACGACGAGCAGCTCTTCTACCTGCAGGCCCGTGGCATCCCGGCCGACGAGGCCCGCCGCCTGGTCGTCCGCGGCTTCTTCGCCGAGCTCGTCCAGCAGATCGGTGTCGACGACATCGAGGAGCGACTGATCTCCAAGATCGAGGCCGAGCTCCAGGGTTCCGTCTGATGAACTACGTCAAGGCCTGCGCGCTGAGCGAGCTGGAGGAGAACACCCCCAAGCGGGTGGAGCTCGACGGTACGCCGGTGTCCATCGTCTCCACCGACGGGGAGGTGTTCGCCATCAACGACATCTGCTCGCACGCGAACGTCTCGCTCTCGGAGGGCGAGGTCGAGGACTGCATGATCGAGTGCTGGCTGCACGGGTCGGCCTTCGACCTGCGCACCGGAAAGCCCTCCGGTCTGCCCGCGACGCGCCCCGTCCCCGTATACCCCGTAAAGATCGAAGGGGACGACGTGCTCGTCTCCCTCACCCAGGAGTCCTGAGGTATCCATGGCAACGCTTGAAATCCACGACCTGCACGTCTCCGTCGAGGCCGAGAACGGCGCCCGCGAGATCCTCAAGGGCGTCGACCTCACCGTCAAGCAGGGTGAGACGCACGCCATCATGGGTCCGAACGGCTCCGGCAAGTCCACGCTGGCGTACTCCCTCGCCGGGCACCCGAAGTACACGATCACCGGCGGCACGGTGACCCTCGACGGCGAGGACGTCCTGGAGATGTCCGTCGACGAGCGCGCCCGCGCCGGCGTCTTCCTCGCCATGCAGTACCCGGTCGAGGTCCCCGGCGTCTCGGTCTCCAACTTCCTGCGCACCTCCGCCACCGCCATCCGCGGCGAGGCGCCGAAGCTGCGCACCTGGGTGAAGGAGGTCAAGTCCGCGATGGAGCAGCTCCAGATGGACCCGGCCTTCGCCGAGCGCAACGTCAACGAGGGCTTCTCCGGCGGTGAGAAGAAGCGCCACGAGATCCTCCAGCTGGAGCTTCTGAAGCCGAAGATCGCGATCCTCGACGAGACCGACTCGGGCCTCGACGTCGACGCCCTGCGCATCGTCTCCGAGGGCGTCAACCGCGTCCGCGAGACCGGTGAGGTCGGCACCCTGCTGATCACCCACTACACGCGCATCCTGCGCTACATCAAGCCCGACTTCGTGCACGTGTTCGCGAACGGCCGCATCGCCGAGTCCGGTGGCGCCGAGCTCGCCGACCAGCTGGAGAACGAGGGCTACGACAAGTACGTGAAGGGTGGCGCGACCGCGTGACACAGCTGCCTGGCCTCCTCGACATCGAGGCGATCCGCAAGGACTTCCCCCTGCTGGATCGTGTGGTCCACGACGGGAAGAAGATCGTTTACCTGGACAACGCCGCGACCTCGCAGAAGCCGCGCCAGGTGCTCGACGCGCTGAACGAGTACTACGAGCAGCACAACGCGAACGTCCACCGCGGCGTGCACGTGCTCGCAGAGGAGGCCACGGCGCTGTACGAGGGCGCCCGCGACAAGGTCGCCGCCTTCATCAACGCGCCGAGCCGCGATGAGGTGATCTTCACCAAGAACGCCTCGGAGTCGCTCAACCTGGTCGCGAACATGCTCGGCTGGGCGGACGAGCCCTACCGGGTCGACCGCGAGACCGAGATTGCCATCACGGAGATGGAGCACCACTCCAACATCGTGCCGTGGCAGCTGCTCGCGCAGCGCACCGGCGCGAAGCTGAAGTGGTTCGGCCTCACCGACGACGGCCGGCTCGACCTGTCCGACATCGAAGAGGTCATCACGGAGAAGACGAAGATCGTCTCCTTCACGCTGGTCTCCAACATCATGGGCACGGTCAACCCGGTCGAGGCGATCGTCCGGCGCGCCCAGGACGTGGGCGCGCTGGTGCTGATCGACGCCTCCCAGGCTGCCCCGCACATGCCCCTGGACGTGCAGGCACTCGGTGCCGACTTCGTGGCCTTCACCGGTCACAAGATGTGCGGACCGACGGGCATCGGCGTCCTGTGGGGCCGCCAGGAGCTCCTGGAGGACCTGCCTCCGTTCCTCGGCGGCGGCGAGATGATCGAGACCGTGTCGATGCACGCCTCGACCTACGCCCCCGCGCCGCACAAGTTCGAGGCGGGCACGCCCCCGATTGCCCAGGCCGTCGGCCTCGGCGCGGCCGTGGACTACCTGACCTCGATCGGCATGGACAAGATCGCCGCGCACGAGCACGCGATCACCGAGTACGCGATCAAGCGCCTCGCCGAGGTGCCTGACCTGCGGATCATCGGCCCGACCACGGCCGAGGACCGCGGAGCCGCGATCTCCTTCGTGCTCGGCGACATCCACCCGCACGACGTCGGCCAGGTGCTGGACGAGCAGGGCATCGCGGTCCGTGTGGGACACCACTGCGCGCGTCCCGTCTGCCTGCGCTACGGAATTCCGGCGACGACGCGAGCGTCTTTCTACCTGTACTCCTCTCCGGCCGACGTCGACGCGCTGGTCGACGGGCTGGAGCACGTACGGAACTTCTTCGGCTGACGGACGAGGCGACGAGGACGCAGTGAAGCTGGATTCGATGTACCAGGAACTGATCCTGGACCACTACAAGCACCCGCACGGGCGTGGCCTGCGCGACGGCGACGCCGAGGTGCACCACGTCAACCCGACGTGCGGCGACGAGATCACGCTGCGCGTGAAGTACGACGGTGAGAAGCTGACGGATGTCAGCTACGAGGGCCAGGGCTGCTCCATCAGCCAGGCCAGTGCCTCCGTGCTGAACGAGCTGCTCGTGGGCAAGGAACTGGCCGAGGCGCAGAAGATCCAGGCCGTGTTCCTGGAGATGATGCAGTCCAAGGGCAAGATCGAGCCCGACGAGGCCATGGAGGAGGTGCTGGAGGACGCGGTCGCGTTCGTCGGCGTCTCCAAGTACCCGGCCCGTGTGAAGTGCGCCCTGCTGAGCTGGATGGCGTGGAAGGACGCGACCGCCCAGGCTCTGGGCGACGCGGAGAGGAAGACGGCATGACCGAGAACGCGACGCCCGAGGCGTCGACCAAGCCGGCCACCGAGGAGGAGGTCCGTGAGGCCCTCTACGACGTCGTCGACCCCGAGCTGGGCATCGACGTCGTCAACCTGGGCCTGATCTACGGCATCCACATCGACGACGCGAACATCGCCACCCTCGACATGACCCTGACCTCGGCGGCCTGCCCGCTGACGGACGTCATCGAGGACCAGGCGAAGTCCGCGACGGACGGCATCGTCAACGAACTCCGGATCAACTGGGTCTGGATGCCGCCGTGGGGCCCTGACAAGATCACGGACGATGGCCGCGAGCAGCTCCGCGCGCTCGGCTTCAACGTCTGAACCACCCCGCTCGCACAGGAGGTCCCCCGGCACGCCCGTGCCGGGGGACCTCGCTGCTTTCCGGGTCCCCGGCTGTGTCCCGGCTCGGAGGGCCGTGCTCCCGGAGGGCCGTCCTTGCGGCGGTCGGTCGGGGCGTGCGGCCGCCTTCGTGTGTACGGGTGTACGCATCGATGTGTACCTTTGTACGCATGCCCTATGTCCTGCTCGCCGCAGCCATCGCCGCCGAGGTCGCCGGCACCACCGCCATGAAGTACAGCGACGGCTTCACGAAGCTGTGGCCATCGCTCGGCACCCTGCTGGGATACGCCATAGCCTTCACCCTGCTCGCGCAGACGCTGAAGTCCATGTCGGTCGGCACGGCCTACGCGATATGGGCCGGCGTCGGCACCGCCGCCATCGCCGCGATCGGCATGGTGTTCCTGGGGGAGGCGGCCACCGCGGCGAAGATCGCCGGGATTGCCCTCGTGATCGGAGGGGTGGTCCTGCTGAACCTGGGCGGGGCGCACTGATGCCGGGGGGCGGGCGCCGCTACGACCCGGACCGGCGGCAGCGGATCATCGACGCCGCGCTGCGGGTGGTGGGAGCCAAGGGCATCGCCGGGCTGAGCCACCGCAGTGCGGCAGCGGAGGCCGACGTGCCGCTGGGCTCGACGACGTACCACTTCAAGACGCTGGACGATCTGCTGGTCGCGGCGCTGCGGCAGGCGAACGAGGGCTTCGCGCAGGCGGTCGCCGACTCGCCCGCGCTGACCGACCCCGAGGCGGACCTCGCCGGGGCGCTGGCCCGCCTCCTGGGGGAGTTCCTGGCGGCGGACCGGGGTCGGGTCGAGTTGGAGTACGAGCTCTACCTGGCGGCGCTGCGGCGCCCGGCCCTGCGGCCGGTGGCCGCCGAGTGGTGTGCAGCAGCGTCCGAGGCGTTGACCCCGCGGACCGACCCGGTCACGGCCCGGGCGCTGGTGGCCGTGATGGACGGCGTCATCCTGCAGGTCCTGTTGGCGGATGCCGAGTACGACGAGTCGTACGCCCGCGAGGTCCTGGCCCGGGTGTTGAGCTAGGTGTTCTGTCCAGGGAGGCCGGCGGCGCGGACGGCCGACAGGGCCGCCCGCACGCTCGCCTCGATGTCGCGGATCGGGTAGATCACCTCGCGCACCGT
Source organism: Streptomyces sp. NPDC058880 (assembly GCF_042742535.1). Taxonomy (NCBI): domain Bacteria; kingdom Bacillati; phylum Actinomycetota; class Actinomycetes; order Kitasatosporales; family Streptomycetaceae; genus Streptomyces; species Streptomyces sp. NPDC058880. The sequence goes on along the minus strand of NZ_JBHYMC010000075.1, from coordinate 11,235 downwards.
GCGGTCGCGGTCCACGACCAGGGTCAGCCGCTTGATCCGGCTCACTCCCGCCGCGCGGAACGTCGGCAGGCGCAGCGCGGCCGTCAGGCCCAGATCGGCGTCCGAGAGGAGCGGGAAGCGCAGCAGCTCGTGCTCCGCGAACTCCCGCTGTTCGTCGGGGCGCTGGGTCGAGACCCCGTGCACGGTGGCGCCGGCGGCCGTGAACTCGGCGAGCTGGTCGCGGTACGTGCAGGACTCGAAGGTGCACCCTTTGGCGCCCGGGATCCCGCCCCAGCCGGGCGGGTAGGACTCGGCCCGCGCGTAGGCGCCGGGGAAGAAGTACAGGACCGTGAACGCGGTGTCCGCCACCGGGTCGCTGAGCCCGCCGAATCGGTCCGGCAGCAGCAGCGGCGGCACGCGGGTGCCCCGCAGTGCGTGCACCCGTTCCGCCTCGTGCGATGCCTCGTCGGTCGTCGCCGTCATCTCTCCCTCTCCCAGGACCCAGGTATCACCCCAGTCCTGGAGGGCCACCAGGACCGGCAGCAGCCCCCGCCCGCGCGGGGTCAGCCGGTACTCGTGCCGCACCGGACGTTCCTGGTACGGCTCCCGCGACAGCACCCCGGCCTCGACGAGCAGCTTCAGCCGCTCCGCGAGCACCTTGCGGGACACGCCCAGCTCGCGCTGGAGCTCGTCGAAGCGGTGCAGGCCGCGTGCCGCGTCGCGCACGATCAGCAGCGTCCACCAGTCGCCCACCACGTCGAGGGCCTGGGCGATGGCGCAGTCCGCGTCGCCGAGGTGTGTGCGCTGGGCCATGGGAGCTCCTTTGTCCGTTGACCCAAGGCTGTCATGCTGACATAGTCCGTTCCCAAAGGGAACTTACTGGTCTGAGGTGGGGGGACACGGGTGTGCTGCAGGGGTTCAAGGACATACCGAGGGTCGTGTGGCTGCTGGCCGCGGGGGTCTTCGTCAACGCCGTCGTCAGCTTCACCTTCGTCTTCGTCTTCCTCTACCTGACCGGCCCGCGGGGCCTCGACGCCGCCCAGGCCGGCCTCGTCAGCGGCATCAGCGGGCTCGGTCTGGTCGCGGGAAACTTCAGCGGCGGCTGGTACGGGGACCGCTTCGGCCACCGCCGGGTGCTCCTCGCCGCCGCCACGCTCGGCGGACTGGCCCTCGCGGCCTTCCCGCTGCTGCCCACTCCGCTCCTCTTCCTGGCCATGCCGGTGGCCCAGTACGCCTCCGGCGTGATCCGGGCGGCCAACTCCGCACTCGTCGCGGTCGTCGTCCCGGAGGGGGGCCGCCGCCAGGCCTTCGCCCTCGTGCGCTGCGCGTCCAACGGCGGCTTCACCCTCGGGCCTCCGCTGGGCGCCCTGATCGCGACCGGACTCTCCTACGACTGGCTCTTCATCGCCGACGGCGCCGGAACCCTGTTCTTCGCCCTGTGGACCGCCCGCGTCGTCCCGGCACGCGGCGCCGGGCGCCGGACCTCCGCGGCCCCGGACGGGGGTCGGGGCCGCGGACTCGTCGCCGAACTGCGCTCCCGGCCCGCGCTGCTGGTGCTGCTCGGCGCGATCCTGGTGACCGACGTCGTCTACCGCCAGCAGTACTCCACCTTCCCCGTCTTCCTCGCCGACCACGGCCTGGACCCGCGCGCCTTCGGCCTCGTGATCGCCCTCAACGGCGGGGTGATCCTCCTGTTGGAGCTGCCCGCCGCCGCGGCCCTGCGCGAGCGGCCGGCGCTGCCGGTGATCGCCGCCGGGCTGGTGCTGGTCGGCGCCGGGTACGCGGCACTGCTGCTCGGTGCGGGCGTCGCGAGCGCCGTGGCGATGATGGTCCTGCTGAGCCTCGGGGAGATCCTCTACAAGACGACCGCCACCGCGTACGTCGCCGACGAGTCGCCCGAGCACGCCGTCGGACGGTTCCAGAGCCTGTACGCGGGGATCTCGGTCAGCGGGGTCGTCATCGGCCCGCCGCTGGGCGGAGCGCTCTACTCGGCCGCGCCCGGGCTGCTGTGGCCGCTGTGCGCCGGGCTTGCGGGCGCGGCGGGCGCGGCGGTGCTGTACGCCTGGGCCCGTCCGCGGCGACACGAGGCCCGACCGGCACATGAGACCGGTTCGCAACCTCAGGCCGTCGCCGGTTAGGTTTCGGGCATGACTGCTACGCGTACCACCGGCGCCGTCGCCGCCGGACTTGCCACCATCACCGCCGACGGCACCGTCCTCGACACCTGGTTCCCCGCCCCCGAGCTGGTCGCCGAGCCCGGCCCGGCCGGCACCGAGCGCCTCACCGCCGAGCAGGCCGTGGAGCACCTCGGCGCCGCCGCGGCCAAGGCGATCCGTACGGACGCGGTCCGCGGCGTCGAGGTCGTAGCCGTCCGCACGGTGATCGCCTCCCTTGAGGACAAGCCGCTGGACGCGCACGACGCGTACCTGCGCCTGCACCTGCTCAGCCACCGCCTGGTCAAGCCGCACGGCCAGAACCTCGACGGCGTCTTCGGCCTGCTGACCAACGTCGCCTGGACCTCTCTGGGCCCGGTCGCCGTCGACCAGGTCGAGACCGTCCGCCTCAACGCCCGCGCCGAGGGCCTGCACCTCCAGGTCACCTCGATCGACAAGTTCCCGCGGATGACCGACTACGTCGCCCCCAAGGGCGTGCGCATCGCCGACGCCGACCGCGTCCGGCTCGGCGCGCACCTCGCCGAGGGCACCACCGTCATGCACGAGGGCTTCGTCAACTTCAACGCCGGTACCCTGGGCACCTCCATGGTCGAAGGCCGCATTTCCGCGGGCGTCGTCGTCGGCGACGGCTCCGACATCGGCGGCGGCGCCTCCACCATGGGCACCCTCTCGGGCGGCGGCAAGCAGATCATCTCGATCGGCGAGCGCACCCTGATCGGCGCCGAGGCGGGCATCGGCATCGCCCTCGGCAACGAGTGCGTGGTCGAGGCCGGCCTCTACGTCACCGCCGGCACCCGCGTCACCCTGCCGGACGGCCAGGTCGTCAAGGCCCTGGAGCTCTCCGGCGCCGACAACATCCTCTTCCGCCGCAACTCGGTGACCGGTGCCGTCGAGGCCCGCCCGTACAAGGCCAACTGGGGCGGCCTGAACGAGGTCCTGCACAGCCACAACTGATCACCGGCGGCCGTACCCGTCGCGCAGCGCCCTCCCCGAGCCGCCGTGGCCCGCCGGGAGGGCGCCTTGGCGTGGGCAGGGCCGGGCGGTGCGGCGCGCGGGGTGTGGCCCGGGTGCCGCAGGCGCTCAGTGCAGGGGCATCCGGCGGATCAGGCCCGCGAAGGCCTGCTCCTCGGCCTCGGTCAGCTGGACCGACTCCATCGGGTGCGCGGCCGAGGTGCGCTGGGCCGGGATCATCGGCAGGGCCTCGGCCGCGGCGGGCTCCGGCCGGTGGATGCGGCTGTCCCACAGCGTGTGGCCCAGGCCGACCACCCAGACGAGCGCTGCCGCGAACAGGACGGCGAGACCGGTTTCCTGGGCGAGGGCGATCGAGGGGAACACCAGGATCCTCCAGGGATGCGGGCGGCGCGTGCGACGGGCCGGGACAAGATCGGGCGTGCAGACACTCAACACCACAACCGGTCGATTCGGTAGGGATGTGGCGAGCGTCACGCCAGGGTCGAAAGTCCCCATCTTGCCCGGGGCCCGCCCGTCACGGCCGTTCCAGTGGCAGCTTGAACCCCTCGTGGCTGCGCGCGAAGCCCAGCCGCTCGTAGAAGCGGTGGGCCGCCGTGCGCCGCTTGCTGCTGGTGAGCTGGACCAGGCCGCAGCCGCGCCCGCGGGCCCGCTCGACGGCCAGCCGCATCAGCTCCGCGCCCACCCCTTCGCCCCGCCGGTCCGCGCGGACCCGTACGGCCTCCACCAGGGCACGCTCCCGACCGCCCCGGCCCAGACCCGGTATGTACGTCAGCTGCAGGCAGCCGAGGATCACCTCGCCCCTCTCCGCATCCACAGCCGTATCCGCATCCCGGTCCGTGAGGACCAGCATCTCGTTGCGGGCGTCCGACTCGATCGCGGCGAAGGCCCGCTCGTGCTCCTCGCTGACCGCCGTCGCGGCCGGGTCGAGAACCCGGTCCTCGTCGGCGAGCAGGGCGAGTACGGCCGGAAGGTCACGGCGGGTGGCGACACGGAAGATCATGACGGGATTGTGGCAGGGGACCGGCCGGGACGGCGGCCGGGCCCCTGACCCTCCTGCCGTCCGGATTACGGGCGGAAGCGCAGCACCTGCGGGTCGTGGTCGCTGTTCTGGGCAGCGAACTCGGCGTTGATGTGCACGCTGTCGTACGTGAACTTCTTGATGGCCGGGCTGGTCAGGATCTGGTCCAGCACCTGCGCGTTGCCCTGGTAGACGTACGAGTAACGCTCCGACTTCGGCAGCGACTTGATGGCCGGGTACAGCGCCCCGCCGTCCGCCAGGGCCTCGGTGGTCGCGGAGAACTCGAAGTCGTTGATGTCGCCCAGGACGAGGACGTTGGCGTTCTTGTCCTCTGCCAGGATCTGCTTCACGAAGCCGTTCACGGCCTGCGCCTGGAGCAGCCGCTTGGTCTCCGAGGAACGCAGCGGCGGCTGGTGGTGCGAGGTCAGGCTCTCGTCGCCGCCCTTTGAACCGAAGTGGTTGGCGATCACGAAGACCGTCTTGCCGCGGAAGACGAACTCGCCGGCGAGCGGCTTGCGGCTGTCGGCCCACGCCGGGTTCGCCGGGTCGACGCGGCCGGGGGAGTGGGTCAGGTGGGTCTTGCCGTTCTCCTTGACCACGCCCGTCGCCGTCACCGCGTCGCCGGGGGCGCGCTCGGTGAAGGAGACCCGCGCCGGGTTGAAGAGGAACACCTGGCGGATGTTGCCGCCGGGCTCGCCGCCGTCCTTCTTGTCCTGGGGGTCGACGCTCCGCCACTGGTAGGACGGGCCGCCCGCCGCCGCGATGGCAGTGGTGAACTTCGTGAGCGTCTGCTCGGCCGAGACCGTGCCGTCGTTCTTGGCGCCGTTGTCGTCCTGGATCTCCTCCAGGGCGAGGATGTCGGGAGAGGACAGGTTCTCGACGACGGCCTTCGCCAGCGCGTCGAACTTCTCCTGCGGGTCCGTCGGGTCGAGGTTCTCGACGTTGTAGGTGGCCACCGCGAGCTCCTGCTGGGCCTGCGGCTTGGTCTTCTCGGGGGCGATGGGGCCCGCCTTGACGGTACCGAGGGTGCGGGCCACCAGCGTGTAGCCGCCGAACTTGTTGAAGTCCAGCGGGCCTTGCGTGGTCCCGGTCAGCTTGTCGCCCACGTTGGCCACGGGGAAGGGCTGCTCGGCGATCGGCGCGAGCTGCTGGATCTGCAGGCGCCCGGTGTTCTGGGATTCGTAGGAGCCGTAGATGGTGCCGCCGCGCCTGGCGGTGTTCTCCCAGCCCTTGACCGTGACCCAGAGCTCGGAGTACGGGTCGGTGGCGCCGACGACGCGCGAGGTGCCGATCTTGACGTTCATGCCCTCAAGGGACTCGTAGTAGTCCAGGGCGTAGCGCGAGGGCTCCAGCGTCAGGCCGTTGATGCTGCCGCCGGCGGCCGGATCGCCGGCCGGGGTGTACTCGGCGGGCACCGTGTACTCGTTGATCGCGGTGGCCTCGGGCAACACGTTGCCGGAGGAGACCACGGTGACCGTCGGCTTGGAGATCTGGGTCACCGACTGGTTGCCGGAGCTCACGCCGCCGGGGATGTACTCGCCGACCGTGCCGTCGACCTTCACCGCGTCGCCCACGGCGACGGTCGGGACGGAGCTGGTGAAGACGAAGATGCCCTCACTCGTCGCGTCGTTGTCGTCGGCGTCGGGGTCCTGGATCCAGAAACCGCGCGAGCCGTAGGTCCGCACGCCCGTCACGATGCCCTCGACGCCGGCCACCTGCTGGCCGTTGAGCGGGGATATCCGGGTGGTGCCCTGGATGTCGTGGATGCGGACCGGGTCGGCGGACGCCGCGCCCTCGGCCGCGTCGGCGGAGCCCGCGAGCAGGCCGGTGGCCAGCGCGGAGGCGACGAGGGCCGCGACGGCGGCGGAGCGGGGATGCGAGGAGCGCATGGTCAGGAAACTCCGGTGTGGGAGAAGGGCAGGAAGAGGCTGCGAACAGCGAAATCTGTGGGGGGTTGGTCAGCCCCCGAACGTCTACGCGCGTCAATTTCCTGTGTTGCCAGCAAAGTTGTCAAGCCCTCCAGGGGAGACGGCGGCCGACTGTGGGATGAACCAACGGCGATGGCCCGCCGGGCACGCCCGATATGCGTCTACGCTGGGTCGCCGTACGACGGCCACGGCTGTCATCTGCACCACATCCGCCATGCCCGCCCTGCCCCGTCATGTCGGCCATGTCGCCGGTAATCGGGCGCGTATGACGGTCCGGCCGCCCGGCCGAACCGTCACGGCCTGCCCTTCACCACCGCGTCCGCGAGGAGACCGTTCCCATGTCCGCTGAGTCGCACCCCACACTGCCGCCGGTACGGCTGCACTCCGATGCGGAGCTGGCGCGCGACGCCCTCGGCGCCCCGCTGTTCGCGCGAGCCGTGCGACTGGCCCGCTGGGCAGGGCCCGCCACCCGTGTCGGTGCCGCCGGCGAACTGGCGGCCGACCAGCTTCCCGGAGCCGCCGCCCACCTCGGCCTCGACGCGGCTGACGAGGACTCGGCCGGGGACGCGAGCCAGGCCTGGCGGGTGGCTGTGGACACCGGCCTGGTGGACGTGACGGAGCCGGAGGAGGACGCGGACGGTGAAGGGGTCGCCGAGGGGGAGGCGGGCGAGGGCCCGTACGGCACGGCCGTGCCCGGCGAGGACCTGGCGCTGGTCACGGGCGGGGCGCCCGGCGACGTGCTCGACCTGTGGCGGGCGGCTCTGGAGGCGGTGCTCGCCGACGCCGCCGTGCCCGACCTGGAGGACCTGGTCGACGCGGTGGACACGGACGGGGGAATCGACTTCGACCGGCTGGACTGGAACCCGGGCCGCGAGGCGGACTTCCTTGACGAGGCCCTCGCCCACCTCTACCTGCTCACCGCCGCAGAGGGCGGCACCGCGGACCGGCCAATTCCGCTTCCGGTGTTGGCCGCGTCGATGGTCGCGCCCGACGGAATGGGCGAGCCGAGCGACGCCGTCCTGGAGCAGGTCTCGGACGCGATGATGCGCCTCGACGACCAGTTCCGGCAGCTGGCACCGATCGGACTGGTGGAATTCCGCCCCGTCGACGAGGAGCTGATGGCGCAGGTCGACGAGGACGGGCCGCTCGGCGAGCCGGAGGGGGACGAGGACGTCTCCCGCTACGGCATGGTCCGCCTGACCCCGCTCGGCCTTTACGGGATCCGCGCCCGGATGCTGGAGGCGGGAGTGGCGGCCCCCGCCCTCGGTGAACTGGCCGCGAAGGGAGCCGACGCACTCCTCGACGGCGTCGCCTCCTACCCCGAGCGCACGGCGCAGGCCGAGATCGAGCAGTGGATGGCGGACCGCGAGCCCGCCGCCGCGGTCGCCGAACTGCTGGCCGCCGCACGCGGGGACGACGAGGGCGGACCGCTGCGCCGGCTGCGCTGCCAGCAGGCCCTCGCGCTGGCCGGCCCGGAGGCCGAGCCGGTGGTCCGCTCGGTCCTGGACGAGGCGGAGCTCGGCGGTCTGGCCCGGGTCTGGCTGGCGGAGCACGGGGCGGCCGACGTACCGGCGCCCGCCCCGGAGATGGTGTTCTGGCTGACCGTCGACACGATTGCGGCGCAGCTCGCAGCGGACGGCGAGACCGAGGAGCTACCCCTTCTGATGGAGACCCTGACCGCACATCACACGGGATTCTTCGACCGGGTGTGGCGCGTCGAGCACCCCTCGACCGTACGGGTCCTGGAGGCGATGGGCCGGCTACACCCGGACCCGAAGACCGCGAAGGAGGCCCGCAGGGCCGCGTTCAAGGCGCGCTCCCGCCGGCCCTGAGAGCTCGGATCGTGGCCGGTCCGGGGCTGGTCCGCGGCCGGTCCGGGGGCCGATCCGGGTCCGGTCGTGGCCGGGTCCGGGGGCCCCTCGCCGAGCGCTGGCGACAATGCGCCGTTCCTGGGCCGGAGCTGGCCATTCCGTCGACGGGCAAGGGGCCGGTATCTCTTCGTGGGTAATTCAGCCGCCGTTCACGTGCGGGCGGGAGCGTGTGCGCCGACGACCGCACGACAGGCGCACCACTCCCCACCCCTGGAGACCTGATGCCGCTCAGCCGCAGAGACTTCACCGCCCGTACCGTCATCGCCGGCGCGGGAGTCGCGCTCACCGGGACCGTCGGCGCCCTCGCCACCGCACCGGGCGCGCTCGCGGCCGAGGACGGCGCGCACCACGATCAGCACGGGCGGCCCTGTGAGCCCGGCTACGGCCCGCTGGTCCCCGACCCGGCCGGCATCCTCGCCCTCCCCGCAGGCTTCCGGTACCGCGTGATCACGCACAGCGGCGTCACCCGGCTGGAGTCCGGTGAGACCACCCCGTCCAACCACGACGGGACCGCGGCCTTCGAGGGCGGGCGGGGCGTCACCCTCCTCGTCAACAACCACGAGCTCAAGGGTCGGCGGGAGAACTGGGCCCGCCCCGTCCCGCTCGCCGAGGGCCTTGTCTACGACCCGGCCGCGGCAGGCGGATGCACCGTGGTCGAGGTCCGGCGCGGCGGCGAGGTCGCCGAGTGGGTCGGCATCGCCGGTACGTCGACCAACTGCGCGGGCGGCGCAACGCCTTGGGGCACCTGGCTGACCTGTGAGGAGAACTCGGACCTCGCCGGCAAGAACGGCATGACCAAGGACCACGGCTACGTCTTCGAGGTGGACCCGCACGACCGCCGCGCCAACCGCGATCCCCGGCCCGTCAAGGCCTTCGGCCGCTACGACCACGAGGCCGTGGTCATCGACCCGCGCCAGGGCCACGCCTACCTGACCGAGGACGCCTCCGGTCCCAACGGGCTGCTCTACCGCTGGACCCCGCCCTACGGCTTCCGGCACGGCCGCGGCAGGCTCCGTACGCTCGCCCCCGACGCCGGTGTGCTCCAGGCCGCCAAGTGCATCGACAGCTCGGGCCGGTTCGTCGACGACTTCTCGCGCGCCACGCGGATCGGCACCGTCTACGGCGTGGACTGGGTGGACGTGCCGGACCGCGACGCGCGCACGGTGCCGGTGCGGCGGCAGTTCGCCGACAACGTGGTGACTCGCGGACGCAAGCTGGAGGGCATGTGGTGGGCCGACGGAGGCGCGTACTTCGTCTCCTCCTACGCCCGTGAGGAGAGCCCGGGCGCCGCGCACGACGGCCAGGTCTGGTTCTACGACCCCAAGCGGCGCACGGTCCGGCTGACCGTCCTCATCGGGGTCAACGCCGACCCGGCCGCGGACGGCGGCTATGACGGCCCGGACAACATCACCGTGTCGCCGTACGGCGGGCTGGTCATCGCGGAGGACGGCTCGGGGCTGCAACACCTGTTCGGCGCCACCGAATCGGGCCGCACCTACCCGCTGGCGCGCAACGAGCTGAACATCGGCTCGGCCGAGGAGCCCGAGTACTCCGAGTTCACCGGGGTGTGCTTCTCACCCGACGGACGCACCCTGTACGCCAACATCCAGGAGCCCGGCATCATGCTGGCCATCACCGGGCCGTGGCGGCGCGCACACTGACGCTCCGCCCGGCCGGATCGCGGGCTCAGTGGGCCGGGGAGACCTCCATGCGGGAGGCCTCGGCCCACTCGGCGAGCAGGAACTCGTACGCCTCGGAGGGCCAGTCGCCGTCCACCCTGGTCTCCACGAGGTGCCGTATCGCCTCGTTCGCCTCGGCGGCGGACGGGCGGGCGGGCCCCGCGGGTGTGAGTGACTCGTGCATGCTTCCTAGGCTACGGGCGGGCACTGACAGCCACTGACGGACAACGCGTGGCATCCATCACCCGCGAACCCGTCCGGTGGCGGCCTGTGCCCGCCCACCTGCTCAGAGTGCCTGCGCGGCGGGCTTGACCATGCCGCGCACTGTGCGCGACTTCACAAACTCGCCCATGGCCGTCATCTCCCACTCGCCGGAGAACTGACGGATCAGCTTCGCCATCATCACGCCCGTCTGCGGCTCGGCGCCGGTGAGGTCGAAGCGCACCAGCTCCTCGCCGCTGGCCGCGTCGATCAGGCGGCAGTAGGCCTTGGCCACTTCGGTGAACTTCTGGCCGGAGAAGGAGTTGACCGTGAAGACCAGGCCGGTGGCGTCGGCGGGGAGCCGGCCGAGGTCCACGACGATGACCTCGTCGTCGCCCGCGCCCTCACCCGTGAGGTTGTCCCCCGAGTGCTTGATGGCGCCGTTCAGGATGGACAGCTTGCCGAAGTAGCAGCTGTCGATGTGGTTGCGCTGCGGGCCGTACGCGATGACGGACGCGTCGAGGTCGATGTCCCGGCCGCGGAAGGCGGGCTCCCAGCCCAGGCCCATCTTCACCTGGGAGAGCAGCGGTCGGCCGCCCTTGACCAGGGAGACGGTCTGATTCTTCTGGAGGCTGACCCGGCCCTTGTCCAGGTTGATCTTCCCGGTGGCGGGCGGGGCGGCCGGGGGCGCGGGCGCCGGGGCGGGGGTGACCGGGGCGGGGGTGCCGACGCCGGCGGTGAGCCAGGGGGAGGGCTGGTGGCCGGCGGGCGGGGCGGGGGGCATCGCGGGTGCGGGCGGGGCGGCCGCCGGAGCCGGCTCCTCGTCCACGCTGACCCCGAAGTCGGTGGCGATGCCGGCCAGGCCGTTGGCGTACCCCTGGCCGACCGCGCGGACCTTCCAGGCACCGCCGCGCTGGTAGATCTCGACGACGACGAGCGCGGTCTCGGTGGCCAGCTGCGGCGGGGTGAACGAGGCGATCACCGTGCCGCCGTCGGCATTGCGCACGGTGGCGGTGGGCTCGATGCCCTGGAAGGTCTGCCCGGCGGCGTCGGGACTGGCCGTGACCACGATCCGCTCGATGCCCTGCGGCACCGCGGAGGTGTCGACGGTGACCGAGTCCGGTGCCGCGCCCCCACCGGACCGGTAGGTGACGCCGGGCCCGGAGGGCTGGTTGAAGAAGATGAAGTCGGCGTCGGAGCGCACCTTGCCGTCCGCCGTGAGGAGCAGGGCGGACACGTCGAGCCGCACCGGCGCAGCCACGTCGACCGTCACGCGGGCGGCGTTGAGCGGCAGATTGGATCCAGGGGTCATAGCGGTCATGCCGGGAGAACGAGCGGGGATGCTTTGCCGTTCCCTTACCTCGGCGATATTTCGCCGCCGGGCGCCGGGGCGGTCGCGCCGCGCCCCGGCGC
>NZ_JBHYMC010000074.1:0-35123 GCF_042742535.1 Streptomyces sp. NPDC058880 | reverse complement strand
CCGGTGTTCCGGCTCCGCCACCCCGCGCGCGGGCGGCCTCCGGACCGGATCCTCGCGGACGCCGGTCCCGGCGGTGGCGCTGCTGTGTGCGGTGGTGCGGTGGTGCGTCGTGCGGTGGTGGAGCTGTGCAGGGGTGGAGCGGCGGGCCCGGGGCCTGCCCGGGCCACACCGGGGGTGGATCAGTGCGCGGCCACGCGCGCCATCGCACCCGTGCGGCGCGGCTGCATCGGGACGCCGCCCGCGGCGGGCCGGGCCTGCGGTGCCGGTGGGCGGTCCCGGCGCGGCTGGGCGGCCACACCGTTCTGGACGTCCATCACGGCGTGCGCCACGAGTCCGCCCATGGGGTCGTGGCGGATCAGGTCCCGCAGCCGGGACCTGGACGAGCGCCCCTCGTTACCGGGGTACAGGTGCTTGCCGAGTCCGACCGCGTGGGCCAGCGCGGCGAGCGCCGCGGTCCGCGGGTCCGGCGGTACGCCGGTGCGGATCGCACTGTCGAGCCGGGCTCGGATCTCCCGGCTGATCTCCGTGTCCGTCGCCTGGTAGCGAGTCGTCGGCAACACGCCGCACATCTGTCCCGCGACGGCGTGAACCATGCCGCAGCGCTCCAGGTGCGCGAGGTAAATCTGGCGCAGCCCCAGCCGGGGTCCGCCGATCCAGTGGACGGCCCGTACCGGGCTGCCGCGCCTGCGCAGCAGTTCCAGTGCGGAGTCCAGAGTCGGATCTCCTGTCGGCCGTGGCATCACCACGGCGATACGATCCCCATCAGGGGCTATCCGTCCTGCCAGAGCCAGCTCCACTAGCTGTGCCCCGGCCAGGCCGAGGTCGAGCGACTGCGGCTGCGCCGTGGTACCCGTGGCCGGGTCCAAGGCGAGCAGCAGAAGCTCCTCCGGAATTGTTCTGCGGCTCCTGCCCATCCATGCCTCCCCGCGTGGATGAGTGACAGGGTGACGCCTCTCACATTCATCTGTCGAGAGCGCGTGGCCGCTTTGTGGGGGAACCCGCAGCTATGTCGTTCTCGTCTGGCACGGGGGCGATGCCCCCGAGACGGGACACTGTTAGACATTCGGACAGCCGAACGTGGCGGCGATGAGGAGGAGCGGTGGCGGGCGAGTCCCCCGACAAGTCGGTAGATGAAGAAACGCCGGGGGCGGCGGAGCCGTCCGCGGACCGCGACCCGAGGCTGTCGGTGTTCCGGCCGAGGGAGTCCGAGGACGGTGCCGACGTCGCCCGTGCGGGCGACGGCGGTGCCGCGGGCAAGGCGGAGGCCGACGCCGAGGCGAAGGCCGAGTCCGGCGGGCGGGATGCGCTGCGTGAGGCGGTGGCGGCCTGGGTCGCCACGTCGGCCGAGGAGCCGGTCGATGCGGATGCGGATGCGGAAGCCGATGCCGCATCGCGCGAAGCCGACCCGCCGGCGCGGGCGCGGGCTTCCGAGTCCGATTCCACTTCCGATTCGGCTTCCGATTCGGCTTCGGCTTCCGATTCTGCTTCGGTCCCTGCCCCGGCTCCGGCTCGGGAGGCGAAGCCCGCGCCGGGCGACAGCGAGCGTACGGCCGTGTTCCGTGCGGTGCGGCCGGGGGCCGCTGGTGCGGTTTCGGGCGGGCGTCCGGCGGGTGGCGCGGAGGTCGGGGCCGCTGGTGAGCGCGGTGTGAAGCCGGGCTCTGCCGGGGCGGCCGCCGCGTCTGACGAGCCCGCGGACAGCGAGCGTACGGCCGTGTTCCGGGTGCCCAAGGTGGACGCGCGCAAGCCCGACGCCGGGCAGAAGCCGAAGCCCGCCGCCGTGAAGCCGCAACAGCCTTCCGCTCCCCCTTCCGTTTCGCCCCAGGCGCCGGCGCCGGCACCGGAGCCGGCGCCGGCACCGGAGCCGGCACCGGCACCCGCCGAGGACAGCGAGAGCACCGCCGTCTTCCGTGCCCCGAAGGCCAGCACCTTCGTGCCGCTGCGCACCGACGGTGACGGCACGGCGGCGGCCAAGCCGAAGCCCGGGCCGAAGGACCCGGCCCCGTCGGCCCCACAGGCCCCGTCGGTCTCCGCCGCCGCCTCCACCGCCACCGAGCGCCTGGACCGCGGTGACCGGAGCGAACGGACCACCCAGCAGCCGCTGCCGCCCAAGCCGCCGCTCGACATGCTGGCGGACCTCACGAACAACCCGCCCCCACCGCCGAGCCCGCTGCGCACCGCCGTCCGCCGGTTCAAGATCTACGCGCCGCTCGTCGTGCTCCTGGGGATCATCCTGGCCATCGTGCAGCTGGTGCGCCCGCTGCCCGAACCCAGGCTCGTGATGACCGCGAAGTCCTCGTACACCTTCGAGGGCGCCATGCCGCAGCTGCCCTGGCCCACCGAGGGACAGGCGTACATGGCGGCCGCCGGCCTCGGCACGCTCGGCCAGTCCGGCGAGCAGAAGCCGGTGCCGATCGCGAGCGTCACCAAGTCGATGACGGCCTACATCATCCTGCGCGACCACCCCATCGAGAAGGGTGGGCAGGGCGCGATGATCGACGTGGACAAGACGGCCGAGACCGAGGGCAAGAGGAACGATTCAGTCAACAACGAGTCGACCCTCGACACGGTCAAGGAGGGCGACAAGATCTCCGAGTACGACGCGATCGCCGCCCTCATGATCCCATCGGCCAACAACATCGCGCGGCTGCTCGCGCGCTGGGATGCCGGCTCCCAGGAGGCGTTCGTCAAGAAGATGAACGACACCGCCAAAGAACTCGGCATGACCAACACCACGTACACGGACCCCTCGGGTCTGGACGCGACCACGGTCAGCACCGCCGAGGAGCAGGTCAAGCTGGGCCTGAAGCTGGTCGAGATCGAGACGCTGCTCGACATCACCAAGAAGCCGTACTGGGTCGATCCGTCCGGCAAGAGCTGGCGCAACTGGAACGGGCTGACCGGCTCCGGCGGCGCGCTCGGCATCAAGACCGGTACGACGACGAAGGCGGGCGGAAACCTCCTCTTCGCCGCGCAGAAGAAGATCGGCAACACCAACCAGCTGATCGTCGGCGCCGTGCTCGGCCAGCACAAGCCGTCGATCATCGACACCGTGCTCGCCGCGAGCAAGCAGCTGATGAACGGTACGCAGAAGGCCCTCGAAGGTGCGACCGTCGTGAAGAAGGGCGACGTGGTGGGCTATGTCGACGACGGACTCGGCGGCCGGACTCCGGTCGTCGCCACCGCCGACGTGGAGGCCATCGGGTGGGCCTCGCTGAGCGTCACCGTGAAGCTCGCGAACGGTGGCGGCCTGGTGCCGCAGACCGCGAAGGCGGGCACCGAGGTCGGCGTGCTGACCGTCGGCGAGGGCGCCAGCCAGGTCAAGGTGCCGGTGGCGCTGAAGAGCGACCTGACCTCGCCGGGCATCGGCAGCAAGCTGACGCGCATCGGCTGACGGCCGCCCGCGGCTGCGCGTGGCCGTGCGCGGCCAGGCGTCGCCCTCCGCAGCCGTGCGCGGCCGTCGCGGGCACGCGCGCTGATCCGGCGCCCCGGGCAACCCCGGGGCGCCGGTGCGCGTCTAGCGAGTGTCCGCTCGGTCCCGCCGACCGGACGCGACCTGAGGCAGAGGGACCGGGACGCACGGACGCGTGCCGGTGGGGATCCACGTGTTGGGGAGTGCGGCAGTGACCACCGCTGAGCAGCAGGGCCGGCGCGGGGCCGTCATCGCGTCGGCACCCGGTGGCGGCCCGGGGCGCGGCGCCGTGCCGCCGCGGCAGGAGCCGCCCGGGCGGCCGCGGCGGCGCACCCGCGCCCTCGATCCGCTGCGCCGCCACCCGGTGGCGGTCGCCACCCTGCTCGCCGCCGTGCTGCACGTCGTCTGGTTCTTCACCTTCGCCAGCAGCGGCGGCGACCTCGCCGCGCAGGACGCCTGGGCCGAGTTCGTGGGACGCCATCCGGACTCGGCGTACAACCTCGCCTGGTACGGCGGCATGCACCCCGTCTCGTACAGCGTGGTCTCGCCGTACCTCATGCACCTGCTCGGCGTGCGCACCACCATGATGATCGCGGGCACCGTCTCGGCCGGGCTGCTCGCGCTGATCCTGACCCGCTGCCGCGGGGCGGTGCGCGAGCCGCTGTGGCCCGCTCTGGCCGGGACGTACGGGCTGTTCTGCAACGCCCTCTCGGGCCGCGTCACCTTCGGGTTGGGCGCGATGTTCGCCCTCGGCGCGGTCGCGGCGGTCTTCTGCTGGCCCCGCAAGTGGGCGCGGCGGCGCTGGGCCAAGGCCGCGGTGGCGGCCCCGCTGGCCGGGATCGCGACCGCCGCCAGTCCCGTCGCGGGCCTCTTCCTCGGGGTGATCGCGGCCGCGCTGTTCCTGAGCGGGCGGCGCCCGGGTGCGTACGCGCTCGGGCTGGCCCCGGTGGCCGTGGTCGGGCTGTCGGCCTGGCTCTTCCCGTTCTCCGGGACGCAGCCGATGAAGATCGGTTCGGCCGGGCTGCCGTTCCTGTTCGGGCTGCTGATCTTCTTCCTCGTGCCGCGCCGCTGGAAGACGGCCCGGATCGCCTCCGCGGTCTACGCCCTCGGGGTCTTCCTGACCTGGGCGATCGACTCCCAGATCGGCTCGAACGTCACCAGGCTGGTGATGCTGTTCGGCGGCGCCGTGCTGCTGGCGGCCCTCCCGTACGAGGTCCCGCGGTCGCGGCGCTGGTACGGCGTGCTGCTCGCGTTCGTCGGACTGAACGCCTGGATCACCACCAACAGCATCACGGACATCGTCCGCACCACGCCGGTCGCCGCCTGGAACCGGGAGCTGGCCCCGCTCGTGGACCAGCTCCGGAAGGAGGGCGCCGACCGCGGCCGGGTCGAGGTCGTCCCCGTCAGCAGCCACCGCGAGTCCTCCGCCTTCCCGTCGTACGTGAACCTCGCGCGCGGCTGGAACCGGCAGGCCGACCTGGAGCGCAACCCGCTCTTCTACGACGACACCCTCACCGCCGACAGCTACCGGGCCTGGCTGGAGCGCTGGGCCGTGCACTACGTGGTGCTGCCGGCCGACAAGCCCGATTCGGGGGGCGAGGACGAGGCGAAGCTGGTGCGCGCCGGGCTCCCGTACCTCCAGCAGGTGTGGGGCGACGCCAACTGGCAGCTCTTCAAGGTCGACCAGCCGACGGACCTGGTGACGGGGCCCGCCAGCGTGGTGCGGGCGGGCGCCGACCAGCTGGTCCTCGACGTGAAGCAGGCCGGCCGGGTGCGGGTGCGGATCCCGCACTCGCCGTGGCTGGGGCTGGTGGACGGGGCGGGCCGGCCGGTGCCGCCGCCGCAGGAGACGGCGGACTCCAAGGCGCGGGGCGCCGTGCCGAAGGAGTTCGCGAACACGGCCGGCTGCCTGTTCAAGGCGCTCCCGGACGGCGAGGGCGACGTGTGGACGGAGCTGCTGGTCCCGACGCCGGGGGAGTACCGGGTGGCGGCGAAGTACCAGCTGCCGCGGGGCACGCCCTGCCCGGAGGAGGTCATCCCGGCGGCGCTGGGGACGCCCGAGCGCCCGGCTCCGGCTGCCCCGTCCCCCTCCGCTCCCTGACATCTCCGCGTTGATGTCTTTACGCTCCGGTCCGGGTGCGTTGCTCTGTATATCTGCATACGATCCCAGTAGTCCGATTGGGTGCTTCCTGAGGGAGTTGACGACGGGATGACCAAAGAACAGAAGCGGGACGTCCGGGCGGCCATCGCCAAGGCGCAGGAGGCCGCGCAGCCGCCGCGCCCCCCGGGCCACGGCTTCGACGGTCCTGTACGGAGCAAGGTCAAGGGCGGACTGCACACGAAGGCCGCGCTGAAGCGGGCCGGCACTCCGCAGGGTGACCGCATCGGCGAGCGCACCAGTGGCCTGAGCTGACCCCTCGCGGGACGGCGCATCCGTGGTGGCGCAGCCCTTCCGGCAGCCCTTCCGGCTCCTGCCGGGAGGGCTTCGAACGTCCCGGGAGGCGATCTGGCCGGATCGCGCGGGATCAGGCCGGAACCCGCCGGTCGCCCGCCCGGGCGGGCGGATTACCGTGACCTGACCATGAACGAGATGCAGCGCGGAGCGCGGCTGCGGCCGCACCTGCGGCTGCCCGCCTGGACGTCGACCCTGACCTGGAAGGCCACGGTCTTCATCACCCTGATGTGCTGCGGGCTCGCCGCGCTGCTCGGCTGCCTCGTGCACGGCGCCATGACCCGCCAGACGGTCGGCACGGCCCGCGAGAAAGCGCTCTCCAAGCTGGAGCGGACCGTGCAGCTCTACGAGACCGGTGCCCGCCTGCCCCGGGGCGAGGGCATCGACCCGCCCGGCCTGCCCCCGCGACTGCACGCCCTGGCGGCCGACGGGAAGCGCGGCACGGCGGTCGGCACGCACCGCGGGCGCCCGGTGATGTGGGCGGCCGCCCCCGCCGAGGACGGCGCCGCGATCGCCGTGTCCGTGGACTTCCGCGGAGCCGAGCGGACCATCGCCAACCTCGACCGGGCCATCCTCGGCTCCTCGGGCCTGGCCATCGGAATCACCCTCCTCATCGGCGCGGCCGGGGTCGCGCGGATCACCCGGCGCCTGCACGTGACCGCGCAGGTGGCGCGCCGGATCAGCGCCGGCGACCTGGACGCCCGGGTCGGCGACAGGGCGCGCACCAAGGACGAGGTCGCCGCCGTCTCCCGGGCCCTGGACACGATGGCCTCGTCGCTCCAGCGCAAGCTGGAGGCGGAGCAGCGGTTCACGGCGGACGTCGCCCACGAACTCCGCACCCCGCTGACCGGCCTGAACGCGGCCGCCGAGCTCCTGCCGCCGGGCCGCCCGGCCGAGCTCGTACGAGACCGGGTGCAGGCGATGCGCTCGCTGACCGAGGACCTGCTGGAGATCTCCCGCCTGGACACGCGCAGCGAGCGCGTGGAGCTCGACTCGCACGACCTGGCCGACCTGGCGGCCCGCACGATCCTCGCGTCCGGCACGGACACGGCCCTGACGGTGCTGGCCTCCCCGCGGGTGGAGACGGACCGGCGCCGCCTGGAGCGGATCCTGGGCAACCTGGTGGCCAACGCGCACAGCCACGGCGCCGCCCCGGTGACGGTCACGGTGGACGGCCCGACCGTGACCGTCACCGACGCGGGGCCGGGCTATCCGGAGTACCTGATCATGACCGGCCCGCAGCGGTTCCGTACGGAGGGCACGAGCAAGGGCCACGGGCTGGGCCTGACCATCGCCCTCGGCCAGGCACGGGTCCTCGGCGCCACTCTCGCCTTCCGCAACCGGGAGGAGGGCGGCGCCGAGGCGCGCGTCACCCTCCCCTAGCCCTCGGTACCCGAGACCCCTGCGGTACCCGCGGCCCCTGAGCCGCTTCCCGGCCGGGACGGCAACCCGGCTCCCGGCGCATGCGCCCGACGCGGCCGCTGAACCGCCCCCCCGTCGCCGTACGACCGCCACGCGAAGAGGACCCCCGCCGTTTCCGGCGGGGGTCCTCGACTGTGCCCTCGGCAGGATTCGAACCTGCGACACCGGCTTTAGGAGAGCCGTGCTCTATCCCCTGAGCTACGAAGGCGGGGGCCTCGGCGGAGACCGCCTCGTGACCGCTGACAGCCTAGCGGATCACCTCGCCCGCGGTCGCCCCGATTGCCGAGCGGTTCGGCCGCTTCCGCATCCTCTGATCGAGCAGCCTGCAGGGATCGCAGCGGCGGTGCCGGCCCCGGCGATCTGCAGGGACAGAACCCCCGTGGCCATGCCGCTGCGGCGAAGACAGAGGCTGTCTTCCGGATCGCTGTTTCTCTCCTTGGGTGAGGAGGAGCCTCTCGGAGTCCAATCCTGCCATTTGCCACTACAGGATCCATGGTCTGGAGTGAATTGCCGTACGGATTCCTCTAGGCCGCCGGGGCCACGCGGCGCTTCTGCTGGCCGAGCGAGGATCCGTCTCCGTCGCCAAAGAGCGTGAGTTCGCCGTCGGTCGAGCGGACGATGACGTACGAGTCCGCTGTCACCGGTGAAGTTTCCGACTGTGATCTCCACCATGTGGTCGCGCCATGTCGCGTGGGGACCCGTGGTGCGGAACTTCTCGGCGAAGTTCCCGTTCTGGGTGTTGGCTTCGCGGTCGAGGCTCACCTCCCCGTCGGTCCACATGACGAACAGGTCCATGCGGTCTTCGTCGATGTCGTCGCCGTTCACGGTGAAGTAGCCCGAAGCGATGCCCTTGGCGTGCTTCCACGGACCGTGCGGACGGAGACCCCGAGCCTGCGCGAGATGCCCTCCGGGGCGCGGTGGCCACCGGCGGGCCTGCGTGGAGGCCCCGACAGGCCCGCGGCGCGGAGGGGGAGCGGGCGAGGAGGCATCGGGGATCCCGTGGCCCGGAACGGTCCTTGTCGGCCGCAGACCTCTGGGCACGAGGAGTCGCTCGGCGGGAGCATAGGCTTGGCCCGGGTGTTCGTCCGTCGTGACGAGAGGCGAAGCCCGGTCCCGTGCCGCGGTCCTGCACCGCACGGGGCGTCGAGAACCAGTCGAGGACCACCGGCACGTGCCGAAGGCCTTCAGAAGGGTGCAGGTCATGTTTCACCAAGGCCCGGCCGCCGTCGGCGCATCGGCGCGTCGCAGGGGTGACGACCTCACCTGCGGCGGCGGTGTGCCGGGGCGCGGCGACGCATGGTCCACCGGGGCGGTGGACCGGGTTCCGGCGGAGGCCGGCCCGACCGTCTGCGCCGCACAGGACCTCATACCGCACGTCACCCGCGATCTGTGAGCACCCCCATCGCCACCCAGCACTCGGCAGAGCGGCAACCGGGCGTACAGCAGGCCGGGCACCGGACCGGTTCCGGCCGCTCGCAGGAGCGGACGGCCGCCTGCCCGTCGTGCACGAGGGGAACGAGCGGGCCCGCGCACGACGGACGGCACGCCACCGATCACATACACCCGCGGGGAGTCGTCGACCTGCGCGGCCATGCCGAGTCGGACATCACGCTGTCCTACCCGGGCAACGCGTTGGTCGTCGTCGCGGGACTTCCCGGCAGCGGGAAGAGCACGCTGCTGCGCGCCTGGTCCTCCGCCGCCACTGTCGTCGACCCCCGCGCCACCCGCACCGCCTACGAGGCCCTGACGCCTTCCTGGCTTCCCTACGCGGTCTGCCGGCCCTGGGCCCGGCTGAGGCACATGGGGTGGATGCGCACCGAGATACGGCGGACGCATCCGCTGCTCATCCACGACTGCGGCAGCAGGGCCTGGATGCGCCGGTGGCTGGCCCACCACGCCCACCGAGCCGGCAGGCCCCTGCACATGGTGGTGCTCGATGTCGGCCCCCAGGAGGCGCTGTCGGGCCAGCGCGCCCGCCGGCGCCTGACCTCGCGCCGTGTCTTCGCCACGCACCGGCGGGGTCTGGCGAGACTCCTCGCGGGCGTCGAACACGGCGGCCTGCCGCCGAGCCTGGGCCTCGACTCCATGGTCCTGCTCGACCGTACTTCGCGTGAGCGCGCCGCCCGGGCGCAATTCGGCGGGAAGTCCACGGGGGCGGGCTGAAACGCCGGGGTGCTCGTGAACCTCGGGCGGTGATCACGGGGTTCCGGGGATTGCGTCAGCCTCCGTTGTCCGTGCGCCGCTCGACGGGCCGTGCCCCGGGGAGCAGCCCGTGCGGCTGCTCCCCGGGGCACGGCCATGAGGCCCGGTCCCGGTCCTGGTCCCGGGCCCGGCGGATCAGTCCTTCTCGTAGAGGCCGAACATGTCGACCACGAGGTGCGTGGGCTCCCAGCCGCGGTTCCAGAAGTCGATGACGCCGGTCGTCCCGGTGCTCGCCTGGACCAGGTTCGGGACGGTCTCGCCCTTCGTCCAGTTCAGGTTGGAGGAGTTGGGCGGGGTCGGCTTCTTCGCGGTCCCGTTCTCGCGCTGGGCCCAGGTGTAGGGGTCCGGGGCGACCGTGAGGTGACCGCTGCCCCGGGTGTCGGTGACCGTGGTGTTCAGGACGAACGCGGTGACCGTCGGATCGCCGTCCGCCAGCGGAAGCCAGCGGAAGTCCTGCCCCGCGACCGGGAAGTCGTACTTACGCGAGTCGTGCAGGCGCGTCGGCATCGTCGGCAGGTAGGCGGCCTTGCTGCCGGGGCTGTAGTAACCGACGACGTCCACGACCACGTCGGTCGGGTCCCAGGCGCCGTTGCGGATGTTGATCCTGCCGTCGGGGCCCACCGGGACGATCACCGAGTTCGCGATGGTCTGGTTGGCCTTGAAGTTCACGTTCGAGGTGTCCGGCGCCGTCTGTCCGGACGGGTAGACGGTCAGGTGTCCCGCGCCGCGGGGGGCCGTGGCGGTGACGTTGAGGGCCACCGCGGTGACCCCGGAGGCCGGGATCGAGCCGTTGCCGGCCACCTGCAGGCCGAACGTGCTCTGTCCGGCGAGCTGGCCCCAAGTGCCCTGGCCGGTACGGCTGTCGGCGATGCGGAACGGCTCCAGCGAGGTGTAGCCCCCGGCGGTGGCGGAGCGGCTGAAGTACCCGGTGACGTCCGCGAGCAGGTCCACGTCGCCGTAGCTGCGGTTGACGAGTTCCACGTAGCCGTCCGCTCCGACCGGCACGATCGTCATGTTCGGCACGGTCTGGCCCGCGACGAAGTTGACGTTCGAGGTGGTCGGCTGCGCCGTACCCGAAGGGTAGGCCGTGATGTGTCCGGCCGAACGGGGGCTGACGACGGTGACGTTGAGCGCCACGGCGGTCGCGTCGGCCGGGATGCCGCTGTTGCCGCCGACCTTCACGCGGGCGACGCCGTACGGGGCGAGCGGGCGCGAGCTGCCGCCGATGCCGGAGCGGGTGTCGAGCAGCCGGGTCGGTGCGTGCGGGGTGAACTTCGAGCCGGCGGCCTGGACGTCCACGCTGTTGGTGGCGGTCACGTTGTTGTCCTGGTCGGTCAGGGTGACCGTGACCTTGTGGTCTCCGACCTCGGCGAAGGTGTGCTCCGAGGTCAGGAGCTTCGCTCCGGTGACGTGCTCGGTGACGGTCCTGCCGTCGCCCCAGTCGATGTCGACCCGGACGGGCGCGCCGGCGGCGGTGGTGATCTGCGACGCCAGGCTGAAGCCGTGCGCGGACGTGGCCGAGGCGCGCAGGTCGACGGCGAGCCCGGCGTTGCCCTTCGCCGCCTCTGCGGCCCCCGCGGCCTGCGAAGCGGCCGCCTTGCCCGACGCGGACGCGGAGGTGCGGACAGTGCGTTCCGCCGGACTGTGGAAGACGACGGACTTGGCCGCGGCGGCCTTGGCGGCATCCATCGCCGCGGCAGCGCTCCCCTGGCGCTGCGCGGGCTGCTCCGCGGCCTGGGCCGCGGTCGGTACGAAGCCGATGGCTGCCGCTACGACGGCAGCCGAAATCATGACGCGGTGACGCTGCACCGGTCCCCCCTAGATATTGAACGAGTTCAGAAAGTGAAGCGCGTTTAGGCTACACATACCGGTCGGTCGAAGCGAACGTGTTCCCGAAGCGCGCGAACGTACTGTCGATGGGGACGGCGGGGCGGGCGTGGCGGTTGCGCCGTACGTGATCCATTTCCCTGGGCGGCGATCCGCGAAAGTCATATGAATGCGGTCGGCCGGCTGCATAGGCTGACCATCGGTCAACCCGGATCCGGGTCAGGGTCAGGGTCAGGGTCCATGGAACGAGGAGAAGCACTGATGGTCGGGTCCCGCGTCCTTGCCCTCGGGCACTATCAGCCGGCGAAGGTGCTGACCAACGCCGATCTGGAGCAGATGGTCGACACCAGCGACGCATGGATCCAGAGCCGGGTCGGGATCAAGACCCGCCGGGTGGCCGCCGAGGACGAGTCGGTCTCGGACATGGCGGCGAAGGCCGCCGCGAACGCCCTGGCCAACGCGGGGCTGACCGGTGAGGACATCGATTTCGTCATCGTGGCCACCTGCACAGCGCAGGACCGCTCGCCCAACACGGCGGCCCGCGTCGCGGCTGCCGTCGGCGCCAAGGCCCCAGCCGCGATCGACGTGAACACAGCCTGTTCCGGATTCCCGCACGCTATGGCGCTGGCGGACCAGAGCATCCGCACCGGCTCCGCCACGAAGGCCCTGGTCATCGGTGTGGAGAAGCTGACGGACTTCGCCGACTGGACCGACCGCACCACCTGCGTGCTGATCGGCGACGGGGCCGGCGCGGCCGTCGTCGTCGCCTCCGAGGAGTCCCGGATCAGCCCGGTCGTCTGGGGATCCGTACCCGAGATGGGGCACGCCGTGCGCATCGAGGCGCCGTCCCACACCTTCGCCCAGGAAGGGCAGTCGGTGTACCGCTGGGCCACCACCGCCCTGCCGGAGGTCGCGCTCCAGGTGTGCGAGCGGGCCGGGGTCAAGCCCGAGGACCTCGGCGGTGTCGTCCTGCACCAGGCCAACCTGCGGATCATCGAGCCGCTGGCCCGCAAGATCGGCGCGGTCAACGCGGTCATCGCCAAGGACGTCGTGGACTCCGGCAACACCTCCGCCGCCAGCATCCCGCTCGCGCTCTCCAAGCTCGTCGAGCGCGGCGAGATCGAGAAGGGGGCACCCGTACTGCTCTTCGCCTTCGGCGGCGGCCTGTCCTACGCCGGCCAGATCATCCACTGCCCGTGACCGGGACGGACGAGGTGACCGCGATGAAGTCCTCCTCCACCGCCCCCTGGTGGCCGCAGCTGCGGCTCCAGCCGTCCGCCGCGCCCAGGCTGCGCCTGCTGGTGTTCCCGCACTCCGGCGCCGGACCCAACACCCTCTTCCCCCTCGTCGAACCGCTGCCCGACGAGGTCGAGGTGCTCGGGCTCTCACTGCCCGGCAGGGAGCGCCGCTTCGGCGAGACTCCCGGCTGCCGTCTCGACGAGGTGCTCGACTCGGTGGCCGAGGAGGTGCTCGGCCGGGACCCGCTGCCCACCGTGGTCTTCGGCCACAGCCTCGGGGCGCTGCTCGCCGTCCGCGCCGCACAGCTCCTCGGCCCGCACTGCCGGGCCGCTGTCGTCAGCGGCCAGGCCCCCGGCCGGACCCGGCGCCGCGCCCACGCCACCAGCAGCGAGGAGGACGCCGTCCGGCTGCTGCGGGAGGGCGGCGGCACCCCGGAGTGGGTCCTGCACGACCCGGAGATGCTCGCCCACGTCACGCGCGTCCTGCGTGCCGACATCGACCTCAGCCGGGAGGCCGCCGTCGGTTTCGAGGGCGTACGGCTCGACGTGCCCCTCCACGTCATCGGGGGCACGGCCGATCCGCTGGTCCCGCACGAACCGCTGGACGGCTGGGCCGACCACACCACCGGCCACTGCCGGGTGCGCCGTTTCGACGGCGACCACTTCTTCCTCCTCGCCGACGAACACCGCGGCGCGGTGGTGGACATCCTGCGCGAGGCCCTCGCGCACTGAACGGTGTTCCCGGCCCCGGCAGGGCTCCGTGGGCGGACGGTGCCTACGGGCGGATGATGCGGACCTGGTAGCTGCCGTCGCGCAGCTCGCCCACCACCGAGATGCTGATGCCCGCCTTCTCGTCGGTGAAGGTCTCTCCCGGCCGGAACGGTGCGTCCGACAGTTCGGCGTGCACGTTGGGCCGGCGGGTGCAGCCGCCGCTCGCGGTCGAGCTGTCCGACACGATCACGGGGCCGTGTCCGGTGTCCACGTCGGAGTCCACCTTGTAGATCAGCACGCCGGGCCTGCAGACGGCCTCGTCGTTGCCGGCCCGGGTCCGCACCTCCACGGCGTAGCCGACGCTCTCCGACAGCGGGACGAAGGCCAGCTTCATGCCGCCCTCGACCGCCAGCGGGGTCAGGACGTGGTCGCTGGTGCCGGACTTCGACGCGCAGGAGATCTGCGTGCTGTCCAGCCAGCCCAGCTTCCACTTGTGCCAGCCCATCAGGTCGTTGTTGGCACCCCAGTCCTCGCTCATGATGTCCCAGTGCCCGACGGTGTTCCCGCCGTCGGCGGTGTAGAGGTCGGGCAGCCCGAAGACGTGCCCGTTCTCGTGCGGGAGCACCCGGTAGCCGGTCTCCCGGTAGGTCCCGGAGCCGTCGTCCTGCCGGCTGTAGACGAAGGACGTGTTGGACAGCGGGACCCCGTCGGCCATTGGCGCCTCGCCGTTGCCCGAGAAGGTCACCGACAGGACGGTGTCCAGTGCCGACGGCCCCGCGTTCGGCGTGACCAGGATGTTGACCAGGTCGTAGCGGCTGAAGTCCACCTCGGAGTCGGCGGCCCTCGCGATGTGCTCCACGAGCTGCCGGTAGCCCGGCTCGTAGGAGGACCCGCGCTCGATGCCGTACGCCGCGAAGGGCATCGGCATCCGCAGCCAGGTCTTTATCGGGGCCTCGGCCCGGTAGGCCAGCCGACCGTAGGAACTGGTGCGGAACCAGTCCGAGGTCTGGGGGAAGAACTCGGCCAGCCGGTCCAGGGCCGTGCCCTCGCCCTTGGCGTCGGGGAAGTCGATCATCAGGTTCAGCGCCCGGACCTCTCCTGTCGAACGCGAGTACCCCGGCGGGGTCGGCAGGCCCTCGGACATCTGCACGCCCATCGTCCCGGCGATCCGGCACGGCGCGAGCGCCGATTCGACCGTCGTGGCCACGGGCCCCGCCGCCGACTGGCCGCGGCTGGATATCCCTGTGCTCGCCGTCGCCGTGACGCCGATCGCCAGCGCGGTCAGTCCGATGTACGCGCTGGTCAGGCGTGGTCTGCGTATCCGGCGGCGGGTCTGCGTCATGGAGATCGCCCTCGGGTCCGCGGCAGCCGGCCCTGTCCGGTCTGCGCCCTGTGCGCTTCACCCTCCGTCGGGCGCGCCGCGCCCGCGCGCCGGGAGAGGCCAAAGGGTGAAGCGCCCCCGCAGCGGCGTGACCCGGTTCACACCGAGGGGTGAAATAACCGGGGAGCTGTTCCCCGTTTGCATGGGAGTCCCGCCAAGCGGGGAACGGCTCCCCGTTTGGCGGGCCGGCCCATAGATCCCGCATCACTCGTCACCGCCCGGGGAGGCACCGGAAATGCAGAGCACCGCCACGGCCGCCGCGGCGTCCCCGTCCGCCGCGGCGGACGGGTGTCCGGCGGCCCCGCAGTCCGGCCGGTCCCGCGGCTCCCGCGAGGGCGGCGGCCCGCCGCGCCCGCGCGCCGACGCCGTCCGCAATCGCGAGCGGATCCTGGCGGCGGCCCGCGAGGCCTTCGTCGAGTTCGGTGCGGCGGCCCCGCTCGACGAGGTGGCCCGCCGGGCGGGCATCGGCAACGCCACCCTCTACCGGCACTTCCCCGACCGCGACGCACTCGTCCACCAGGTCGTCCTCTTCACCACGGAGCGGGTCGCGGCCTCAGCCGAGGCCTCTCTGGCCGAGGAGCCCGACCCCTTCGCCGCGCTGTGCCGGTTCACGCACGCCGCTGCCGACGAGCGGATCGGCGCCCTGTGCCCGATGCTCGCCGACGGCTTCGACCGCGACCACCCCGAACTCCTCGCGGCGCGCACCGCCTTGGCGGAGGCTGTGGAGACCCTGCTGGCCGCGGGCCAGCAGGCCGGACTGGTCCGCGCGGACATCGGCGTCGGCGACCTGATGGTCGCCCTCTCCCAGCTCAGCCGCCCCCTCCCGGGTACCGCCTGCTTCGACACCGACCGCTTCGCCCACCGTCATCTCCAGCTCTTCCTCGACGGGCTGCGGGCCCCGGCCCGCTCCGAACTGCCCGGTTCGGCAGCCACTTTGGAAGACCTCACGCTGAAAACCATGTGACACCGCAAAAGCTTACGAACTAGCCTTTTCCAGTCATTCCGCACAGTGAAACGGGTACTCCCATGCCGAAATCAGCCGCGACACTCCCGTCGGCTGCCGACCCCAGTCGCTGGAAGGCTCTCGTCTTCATAGCCCTGGCCCAGCTGATGGTCGTCCTCGACGCGACCATCGTGAACATCGCCCTCCCCTCGGCCCAGACCGACCTCGGCATCTCCGACGGCAACCGCCAGTGGGTCATCACCGCCTACGCGCTCGCCTTCGGCGGACTGCTCCTCTTCGGTGGCCGCATCGCCGACAAGTGGGGCCGCAAGAACGCCTTCGTCCTCGGTCTTGCCGGCTTCGCCCTGGCCTCCGCGCTCGGCGGCGCCGCGAACGGCGAAGCCATGATGCTCGGCGCCCGCGCCCTCCAGGGCGCCTTCGGCGCACTGCTCGCACCGGCGGCCCTGTCCCTGCTGGCGGTGATGTTCACCGACGCCAAGGAGCGGGCCAAGGCCTTCGGCATCTACGGCGCGATCGCGGGCGGCGGCGGCGCCGTCGGCCTGATCCTCGGCGGCTTCCTCACCGAGTACCTCAACTGGCGCTGGACGTTCTTCGTCAACATCCCGTTCGCGGTCGTCGCGGCCGTGGGTGCCTGGATGGTCATCCGCGAGCCCGCCGGCTCCCGCAACCGCGCCCCCCTGGACATCCCGGGCGTGGTCCTGTCCACCACCGGCCTCGTGGCCCTGGTGTACGGATTCACCCGCGCCGAGTCGGCCGGCTGGTCGGACCAGGTCACCGTGGCCATGTTCATCGCCTCGGCGGCCCTGCTGGCGGCGTTCGTCTTCGTCGAGTCCAAGGTGCAGTCCCCGCTGCTGCCGCTGCGCGTCCTGCTGGAGCGCAACCGCGGTGGTGTCTACCTCTCGCTCGGCCTGGCCGTCATCGCGATGTTCGGCCTGTTCCTCTTCCTCACCTACTACCTCCAGGTCGTGAAGGGCTTCTCGCCGGTCAAGACCGGCTTCGCCTTCCTGCCGATGATCGCGGGCATGATCCTGGGCTCCACCCAGATCGGCGCCCGCCTGATGACCCGAGTCGCTCCGCGCCTGCTGATGGGCCCGGGCTTCCTGGTCGCCGCCGCCGGAATGCTGCTGCTGACCCAGCTGGAGGTCGGATCCTCCTACCCCGCGCTGATCCTGCCGGCCCAGCTGCTGCTCGGCCTCGGCATGGGCACGGCCTTCATGCCGGCCATGTCGCTGTCCACGCACGGGGTGAACCCGGCCGACGCCGGTGTCGCCTCCGCCATGGTCAACACCTCGCAGCAGGTCGGCGGCGCCATCGGTACGGCGCTGCTGAACACCATCGCCGCCTCGGCGACCACCGCCTACCTGACCGACCACGCGGCCGAGGCCGCGGGCGGCGGGGCCGCGGCCCGGCTGGTGCAGGCCCAGGCCATGGTCGAGGGCTACGCCTCCGCCATCTGGTGGGCGGTGGGCATCCTGGCCGCCAGCGCGGCGATCGCCCTGACCCTGATCAACACCGGCCGTCCGGGTGCGGGCGACCCGATGGCCTCCGGGTCCGACTCCGCCGAGGACGCCGGTGTCAAGGTCCCGGTGATCGCGCACTGAGCAGGGCCGGGTAGCCCGCGGAATGACTGGACACCCCGCTTGGTTCAAATTTGAACCAAGCGGGGTTAGTCTTTTCGAGGCAGCCCTGTACGACGACGGAGGAGCGCCCCCTCATGAACCCGGCTCCCGGACCCCAGGCCCCGACGGGCGCGAGCCCCCAGACAACGCGCATGCCGGCGCTGTACCTCAGCCACGGGGCGCCGCCGCTCGCCGACGATCCGGTCTGGCCGGGCGAACTGGCCGCCTGGTCGGCCGACCTGCCCCGCCCCACCGCGATACTCATCGTCTCCGCCCACTGGGAGGAGGCCCCCCTGGCCCTCGGTGCCACCGCATCCGCCCCGCTGGTCCACGACTTCTGGGGCTTCCCCGAGCACTACTACCGGGTCCGCTACGACGCCCCGGGTGCCCCCGCGCTCGCCGCCTCGGTCCGGGCCCTGTTGCGGGCCCCGGGTGCCCCGGTCCAAGACATCCCGGACCGCGGCCTGGACCACGGCGCGTACGTCCCGCTGGTGGAGATGTACCCGGAGGCCGACATACCGGTCCTCCAGATGTCCCTGCCGACGCTGGATCCGCGCCGCCTGATGGACATCGGCCGCAGGCTCGCGCCCTTGCGTGACGAGGGCGTCCTCATCGTCGGCAGCGGCTTCTTCACCCACAATCTCGCCACGCTGCGCCACACGGGCCCGGGTGTCCCCGCCTGGTCGGCGGAGTTCGACGCGTGGGGCCGAGAGGCGCTGGCCGCCGGCGACATCGACTCCCTGCTGGACTTCGAGGCCCGGTCCCCGTCCGGCCGGCTGGCCCACCCCCGGACGGAGCACTTCGCCCCGCTCTTCGTCACCCTCGGCGCCGCCGACGCCACCGGCGACCTCACGAAGCGCCGCGACCCGGTCGACGGCTTCTGGATGGGCCTGTCGAAGCGCAGCCTCCAGTTCGGTTAAGGGGCGTCCCGCCGGGGCGCCGTCCGAGTCCCCCGGGCCGCCGCCCGGCTTCACCGGGGCGGGTGCTCGCCGGTCGGTCCCAGCCGCTTCTCGTACCACCGCACGTCCCAGTAGCGGCCGAACTTCCACCCCGCTTCCGTGAACTCGCCGATCCGGCGGAAGCCGAAGCGCTCGTGGAGGCGTACCGAGGCGTCGTTCGGCAGGGCGACACCGGCGAACACGCGGTGCACCGGCTCCTTCTCCAGTGCGGCGAAGAGCGCCCCGTACAGGAGGGTGCCCACCCCCCGCCCCACCGCGTGCGGGGCGAGGTACACGCTGGCCTCCACCGATGTGGCATACGCCGGCTTCGGACGGAACGGACTGGTGGTGGCGTATCCGGCCATGCGCTCGCCAGTCCAGGCAACCAGAAGCCTGTGAGGGCCGTCTTCAGGATGGGAGTGCAGCCAAGGGCGACGCTGTTCCGGAGTGAACGCGGTGGTGTCGAACGTGATGGCGGTCTCTCGGACGTAGTGGTTGTACAGGTCCGTGAGCGACGTCAGATCGGCCTCCGTTCCGGGTCTGACCTGCACCTCTTCGTGATCGTGCGACATTCGTCCCCCTCTCGTGGCGGGGCAGGATACTGCAAGATCTCGAAAATGAGGGACCAACGTGGGAATTCTGTCCCGATTCCAGTCGTTGTTTCCTTCGGAAGCGGGCACTCGGGAGAGTGTCCGAGGGCGTACCACCGCACCACGGTGGCCGTCCGGCAGCCGCACCGCGACCGAACTCATCGCAAGGGAGCACGCATGGCAACCCGCGCCGTCGCCCGCCGTCAGTCCACGAGCAGCGCACGCGCTGTGGGCGGGGAGATCGCAGACCGCGACCTGGTCGGCATGTACCTGGACGAGATCGCGCGCACCCCGCTCCTCGACGCCGCCAGGGAAGTGGAGCTCTCCCAGATCATCGAGGCCGGTGTCTACGCCCAGCAGATCCTCGACGGCGCGATAGAGCGTGACGGGGACCGGCCCGCCCGCGAGGAGCTGGAGGCGCTGGCCGCCGAAGGGGAGCGCGCCAAAGAGGTCTTCATCCGCTCCAACCTCCGCCTCGTCGTCGCCGTCGCCCGGCGCTATCCGCGCAGCGGCCTGCCCCTCCTCGACCTGATCCAGGAGGGCAACGCGGGCCTGGTCCGCGCGGTGGAGAAGTTCGACTACACCAAGGGCTTCAAGTTCTCCACGTATGCCACGTGGTGGATCCGCCAGGCCATCACCCGGTCCATCGCCGACCAGTCCCGCACCATCCGCCTCCCCGTCCACCTCGTCGAGGAGCTCGGCCGGATCCGCCGGGTCCAGCGCGAGTTCAACCGCGAGAACGGCCGAGACCCGGAGCACGCCGAGATCGCGGCCGAGCTGGACTCGACGGAGAAGCGCGTCGGCGACGTACTGGACTGGGCCCGCGACCCGGTCAGCCTGAACATGTCGGTGGACGACGAGGGCGACACGCAGTTCGGCGACCTCCTGGAGGACACCTCGGCGATCTCCCCCGAGCAGTCCGTGCTCTCGCTGCTGCGCAGCGAGGAGCTGGAGGACCTGCTCGGCAGGCTCGACCAGCGCACCGCGTCGATCATCAAGATGCGGTACGGCATCGACGACGGCCGCGAGCGGACCCTCACCGAGGTCGGCAAGCAGCACGGCCTGACCCGGGAGCGGATCCGCCAGATCGAGAAGCACGCCCTGCTGGAGCTGAAGCGGATGGCGCGCGACACCGGCTTCGACGCCGTGGCCTAGCCGCCCGCCGCCGAACCCCCTGAACGAGCCCCGGTGCCTATCCCCCCCAGGCGCCGGGGCTCCCTCGTTCTCCGGGCGCCGCTCGCGCCAGGCGCCGTTATCCGGGCGTCACCGCCGACGCGAGCCGCGCGGCCAGCGCACCGGCCGCCGTCCGCAGCGCCGCCGGCTCCCGCACCGTGAAGTCCAGCCCCGTCAGGGCCAACCGGGCCGCCAGCCACTCCGGCGCGTCCCGGCTCTCGAAGCGGACCACGGCCGCCCCGGTCCCGCCCGCCCCGGTCCCGCCCGGCAGGGCGGCCGCCCGCAGCCACTCCGGCAGCTCGGCCGCTCCCGCCTCGAAGACGACCTCCACCGCGTACGTCCGTGCGCCGTGCGCGCCGAGCCCCCGCCGTACGAACTCCTCCGCGTCCATCGGCAGCTCCCGCGGCGCGAACCGGGCCCCCGTCGCGAACGCCTCGTCCACCCGGTCCACCCGGAAGGTCCGCCAGTCCTCCCGCTCCATGTCGTAGGCCACCAGGTACCACCGGCTTCCCGTGCTGACCAGCCGATACGGCTCCACCAGCCGCCGTGACCGGGCCCCGTCCCGCGCCCGGTAGGCGAACCGGAGCCGCTCCGGCCCGGCCACCGCCGACGCCATCGTCGTCAGCGTCCGCGGGTCCACGCTCGCCCCGTCCCCCCGCGTCAGCGCGATCGTGGCCGACTGCAGCGTGCTCACCCGGCGGCGCAGCCGGGACGGCAGGACCTGCTCCAGCTTCGCCAGCGCGCGTACGGAGGCCTCCTCGACCCCTTCGATCGCGTGCCCGGCTCCCGCCCGCAGCCCCACCGCGATCGCCACGGCCTCCTCGTCGTCCAGCAGCAGCGGCGGCATCGCCGCGCCCGCCACCAGCCGGTAGCCGCCCTCGGAGCCGAGCGTGGCCTCCACCGGGTAGCCCAGCTCCCGCAGCCGCTCGATGTCGCGCCGGATGGTCCGCGCACTCACTCGCAGCCGCTGCGCCAGCTCGCTGCCGGGCCATTCGCGCGGGGTCTGGAGGAGGGACAGCAGGGACAGGAGCCGTGCCGGTGTGTCGGTCATGTGATCCAGGCTGCCAGCGAAAGAGGACATGAACTGACCTATATCCCGTCTAGGTTTCTCCTCATGACCACCGAGACGCCCCAGACAGCGCCCGAAAGAGAGAACGGGCCCATACGAGAAGAGCGGAACGGCGCAGCCCACGACGCACCCAGCTCACCCCCCGACCGCCGCCGCTGGCTGGCGCTCGCCATCGTGATGACCGCGGCCTTCATGGACCTGGTCGACGTGACCATCGTCAACATCGCGATCCCCACCATGCGCCAGAACTTCGGCGCCTCGACCAGCGCGATCCAGTGGATCACCGCAGGCTACGCGCTCGCGTTCGCCGCAGGGCTCATCACCGGCGGCCGTCTCGGTGACATCTACGGACGCAAGCGCCTCTTCCTCATCGGCATAGCCGGCTTCACCGCCGCCTCGCTGCTCTGCGGCATCGCGGCCGACCCGGCCATGCTCGTCGCCTCCCGCATCCTCCAGGGCGGCATGGCCGCCATGATGGTGCCGCAGGTGCTGGCCATCATCCACGTCACCTTCCCCCCGCAGGAACGCGGCAAGGTCTTCGGGATGTTCGGCGCGATCGTGGGCCTGGGCGCCGTCTCCGGTCCCATGCTCGGCGCGCTGCTCACCCAGTGGAACCTCTTCGGTCTCGAATGGCGCCCGATCTTCCTGATCAACCTGCCCGTCGGTATCGCGGGCGTGATCCTGGGCCGCAAGTTCATCAGCGAGTCCAAGGCCCCCCAGGCCCTGCGGCTGGACCTGGTCGGTGTCGTCCTCGCGACCCTCGCCCTCGTCATGCTGATCTTCCCGCTCACCGAGGGCCGTGAGAACGGCTGGCCGCTGTGGGGCTTCGTCTGCATGGCCGTGGCGCCGTTGGTCTTCGCCGCGTTCATCGCGTACGAGAAGTACAAGATCAAGAAGGACGGCTCCCCGCTCGTCGAGCTCTCCCTCTTCAAGGTCAAGAGCTTCGCCGGCGGCATCGCCGTCCAGCTGACCTTCGGCATCGCGACCGGGATCTTCTTCCTGGTCTGGACGCTCTACATGCAGATGGGCCTCGGCTGGAGCGCCCTGCGGGCCGGCACCACCGGAATCCCCTTCTCCATCGCCGTCTCCGTGGCCGCCGGCCTCTCGGTCGAGAAGCTCGTCCCGCGCTTCGGTCGCAAGGTGCTCCAGGCGGGCGCCCTGGTCATGGCCGCCGGACTGCTCCTGTACATCTGGGAGTCCGCGCACTACGGCATGGAGATCGCCTCCTGGCAGATGGCCGCCCCGCTGATCCTCATGGGTGCCGGCATGGGCCTCATCGTCGCCCCGCTCAACGACACCACGCTGTCCGAGGTGCCGCGCCGGGACGCGGGCTCGGCCTCCGGGCTGATCAACACCACCGGTCAGATGGGCAACGCACTGGGCCTGGCCCTGACGTCCGTGGTCTTCTTCGGCCTGATCGAGGACGACACGCTCTTCGGCCCGCCCTACGTCGAGGCCTTCCGCGGCGCGCTCTGGTGGGTCGTGGGCGTGCTGGTGGTCATCTCCGTGGTGATGTTCATGCTGCCGCGCAGGGCGATCCCGATGGAGGAGCGCGAAGGTGCCGCCGAGCACACCGAGCACACCGGGAACGCCACCGAGAAGGTGCCCGCCCTCTAGGGTCCGGCCCCGGTTCTCCG
Source organism: Streptomyces sp. NPDC058880 (assembly GCF_042742535.1). NCBI lineage: Bacteria > Bacillati > Actinomycetota > Actinomycetes > Kitasatosporales > Streptomycetaceae > Streptomyces > Streptomyces sp. NPDC058880. The sequence continues at coordinate 12,491 of NZ_JBHYMC010000074.1, read as the reverse complement.
GCCCGGACGGGCCCACCCGCCCCGGGTGGGCCCGTCCGCCGTCCCGTCCCGCCTCGCCCCGCGGGCCCCAGGACACCCCGGCGCGGCCGGGGCGGGGGAACGGCGTGCGGGAGGGGACTCAGCCGACGCGGGCGCGGAACTCCATCGCCCCGCGCGCGGCCGCCTCGCTGTCGTACACCTCGCACATGTGCCGCCCGTCGGGGGTGGCCGTGTGCTCGACCTCCCACAGGCTCAGCTCGGTCCCGTCCAGCAGCACGAAGCCGTGCTCGTACAGATGGAAGCCCGCGTCCCGCCCGGTCGGCAGGGCCTGCCGGGTGCCGAACGCCTGAGTGATCCGGTGCGCGTACGCCGCGCGCAGCAGCGCCGCCACCCGCTCACCGGGCCGGTCCGGGTTCTCCGCGCGGCGCAGCACCCGGCGTGCGTGGTCGGCGGAGTCCTCCACCACGTACTCACGGTGCCGGGGCACCGGCGCCGAGGAGGCGAACAGCGCACCGAGCCCCGACGCGTCGTCGTACGGCTCCTCCTCACCCGCGAGCGGCACCGGATCGGGGGCCGCCCCCACGGCCGACTCCCCGAACAGCCGGGCCACCGCCAGGCGGGTCTCCGCCCTCGTCGCGAAGACCTCGTGCCGCGGGTCCCGGTCTCCCTCCAGCCGGCAGGACAGCTCCCACAGCGAGACCGCACCGCCGTCGGGCAGCAGATAGGTGTGGCGGTGCGTCTCCCGCCAGACGCCCGCCGCCGGGCCGTGGTGGGTGGTGCAGAGCGAAGAGCTGTGGGCGAGCGCCGTACCGAGGCGCTCCACCAGCCGGTCGGGCAGGTCGAAGGAGTTGAGGGCGCGACCGAGGAGTCGGTCGAGGTGCGCCTCGGTTGTCTCGTACGGATCGCTCAAGGGGGGCTCCAGGCCGTCGCAGCTTGTCACTTCGCGGAAGCTCAACGTAACCCCTGGCTCTGACATCACGTCCGGGGTTCGGTAAAACGTCCGGGAAGCATCGGAGGTTCCCGCCACACCTTCAGGTCAACCTGCGTACGGATGGGCACGATTGGCCCCACTCTGGGTGGAGGAGGGGGAGTATGGGCCGCATGGCAACGAACACAGTGGACGTCCCGCGCCGGCAGGTACGGCCCCGCGGCGCAGACGCAGACGAACAGGCCCCCGCAACAAGGGGTTTGGCCTGGCTGCTGGCCCTCACCGGAGCTGCCGGGGTACTGGCTTCCTGGGTGATCACCCTCGACAAGTTCCTCCTGCTGGAGGACCCGGACTTCAAGCCCGCCTGCAGCCTCAACCCGGTGGTCTCCTGCGGCAGCGTGATGCAGAGCGAGCAGGCGCAGGCCTTCGGCTTCCCCAACCCGATGCTGGGGCTGGCCGCCTACGCCGTCGTGGTCTGCGTCGGCGTGGGCCTGCTGGCGGGTGCCCGCTACCGCGGCTGGTTCTGGCTCGCACTGAACGCCGGCATGCTCTTCGGCACCGGCTTCTGCAGCTGGCTCATGGTGCAGTCGCTCTACGAGATCAACGCCCTCTGCCTGTGGTGCTGCCTGGCCTGGGTGGCGACCCTGCTGATGTTCTGGGCGGTCACCGCGCACAACGTCCGTACGGGCGTGCTTCCCGCCCCCGGTCCGCTGCGGGTCCTCTTCACCGAGTTCGGCTGGGCTCCGCCGGCCCTGCACACCGGGGTGATCGGGATGCTGGTCCTCACCCGGTGGTGGGACTTCTGGACCGGCTGAGCGCCGCGCGGGCGGCACGTGCGAGGGCCCCGGCAGCTGGACGCTGCCGGGGCCCTGTCACGCACTGCCGCGGGCTCGTCGGCCCGGACCCCCGCGCGGGGCAGGGGGGGCGGAAATCAGCTGCCGACGGAGGCGTTGCCGGACAGGACCGGGATGTTGTCCAGGATGTGCGAGAGCGGCTCGTCGCCCTTGGCCTGGGTGGAGTTCTCGGTGCACTGCTGGTTCTGCGGGTTGGACAGGACGTTGATGTCCTGGACACCGATGTTGAGCGCGGCGACCAGCGACTGGGCGTTGATCTTCGCGGGCAGGCCGACGCAGGGCTTGTTCAGGGAGCCCTGGACCAGGCTGAGCTGCGGGCTCTGGTCGCCGTGGGTCTTCTGGTTGCCGTAGATCTGCTGGGCACCATTGCCGTTGACGGTGTTGACCCCGTTGTCGTTGCCGATGGCCATGGCCGGGGCAGCGGCAGCAGCGCCCGCGCCGACGGCAACGGCGGAAACCGCGGCGGCGGTCATGAACTTCTTGAACATCTTGATCCTTCTGTCGCACGAGTGCCCGCTGATGGAGCGCCCTGGTCAACTGGCCGGTCAGGGCGTTGGTTCCGCTGCTTCACTCAAACGGCCTGCGCGTCCCGATGTTTTCGCCAGCCCGGGTGAGCCGCCTGCGGACACGTGCGCGAAGCCCGTACGCGGCCCCAGTCGCGCCGGTTCCTGTTGCGCTCCGTACGAGGTGTTCCCACGGTGAGTCAAGGAGCGATCCGAACCGGACCGCTCCCGTGTCCCCGTGTCCCACCCGAAGGAACCTCCATGCACCGCACGAAGCCGTCCCGCGCCCGTCTTCTGCTCCCCTCGGCGCTCGCCGTCGTCATACTGACCGGCGCGGCGGCACCCGCGAGTGCGGTCGACTCCGGGGCCGGGGCGGCTGCCCGCAAGGCGGCTCCGGCCGGCCCGATCGACGACCTCCTCAACGGACTTCTTGAGCAGATCAAGGCCCTGCTGCCGGCGGGCGTCACCCTGCCGGAGATCAAGCTCCCGGAGATCGAACTGCCGGAGATCGAGCTGCCCGAGATCACGTTGCCGGAGATCAACCTGCCGAGCCTCCCGGGGGTGCAGCTCCCCGAGATCCCGGGGGTCGAACTCCCCGAGCTGCCGCTCACCCCGCCCGCGCTGCCGGATCCGGCAGCGCCCGGGGAGCTGGTGCCGGAGGTCCCCGACGTGCAGATCCCCGACGTGCAGATCCCTGACGTCCAGCTCCCGGAGACAGAGCTCCCGGCCCTCCCGTGACGGGCCCGAAACGGCAACACGGTGACGGCGATTGAGCCGAATAGGTCGGATCGTGCCCGAAGCCGTGTCGTCCGGGAGCGCGGAACGTTTCGCTCGGTGTGAGCCCCGGAGCGGGGCGGAACGTCGAACAGAAGGTGCACCTCCCATGAACTCTGCCAAGAAGGCCGCCCTGGTCCTGGCCACCGCTGGTATCGCCGCGGCCGGTGCCGCCGGCTCCGCCGTCGCCGACTCGTCGGCCGAGGGCGCGGCCGTGGGTTCCCCCGGCGTCCTCTCCGGCAACCTGCTCCAGGTCCCGGTCCACGTCCCGGTCAACGTCTGCGGCAACACCGTGAACGTGATCGCCCTGCTGAACCCGGCGTTCGGCAACACCTGCGTCAACGACTGACGTAGCGCGCACAACCGACCGTGGGCGCCCCGGCCTTGCCGGTGGCGCCCACGGTCTTGTCAGCGGAGGCGGTTCAGCCCTGGCCGCCGTTGAGCTGTACGCCGCCCAGCATCGGCGACGCCTGGGTGGCGCCGTTCGCGAGGCCGAGGACGGTGCCCGGGACGTCGTTGCGGACCTTGTTGACCTTCTGGGCCGTGCCCACGACCTTGTTGACGGTGTCTCCCTGCTCGGCCAGCCCGTTGCCCACGGTCTGCGGAAGGTTCTCGGTCACGGGGGCCATGGAGTCCAGCGTCTGGGTCACGCCGCCGGTCAGGCTCATGGGGGGCATCGCAGCCGTCGGCTCGGCGGCGAACGCGGTACCGGAGGCGCCGAGGGCGGCGACGGAGCCGACGACGACAGCGGCGACCTTCGTGAGCTTCATTATCGAAATCCTCTTCTTTCGTGGACAGAGGCATCAGCGGCGACCGGCGCGCCGCTTTCGCCTTGCGTAACGATTCCCGGGCGCACTGGAAACGCGAACGCGCGGGTACATGACAGCGGCCGGAGAATCCGATGAGGGATTCTCCGGCCGATATTTCTTCCGATTACCGGCATTGCCGGTCAGGCGATGCGCGAGCGCCGGTACAGAATGGCGCCGCCCAGGATCAGGGCCGAGGCGAGGGCCGCCGCGGCCGCGGGCTGACCCGCGCCGGTCTCCGCCAGTACGGGCGCACCCGCCGGAGCGGTGGCCGGGGCCGGCAGCGGTGCGGGCGCCGGTGCGGGCGCCGGCGGTACGTGGACCGGGGCGCCGCCGGAGGGGAAGGCCGGAGGCTGATCCGCCGGCGGCGCGACCTCGGGGGCCGGGGCGGGAGCGGGTGCGGGTGCCGGGGCGGCCTCCGGGCCTGGGGCGGGAGCGGGTGCCGGGGCGGCCTCGGGGGCGGGAGCCGGGCGGATCACGGGCTGGCTGCCGTGCGGCGGAGCGGGCGGCACCTCCTCCTCGGCCACGGGCGCCGGAGCGGGGAGCGTGTGCGGGGCCTCCTCGGCCGGGGGCTGCGGTGCGGGGAGCGGGACGGGCTGCTCCGCGGGCGGTACCGGAAGCTCCTGGACCGGCTCCGGGACGGGCAGCGGGGCCGGGCGGTCCTCCACTGGTTCCGGCTTCGGGTGCGGGCGCCCGGGCGCGGGCGGGGCGTGGTGCGCCGGAGGAGCGGGGTGGTCGTCGCACTCCTCCTCCTGGTTCCGGTCCTCGCCGGGGCCGCCGTAGCCGCCCTCGTGACGGGGCTCCTCGTGGCGGGGCTTGGCGTGGCGGGGTCCCTCCTTCCGGGGGGCCTGCGGTCCCTGCTCCTCCTGCCGCGGCACCTCCGGCCGTGCCACCTCCTGGCGCGGCACCTCGTACCGCCGCGGTTCGTGGCGCTGCTCCGGTACCGCGTGGCGGCCCGCGCGCTCGTCGAGGTAGCGCTCGAAGGCCTCGGCCTGTTCGGGGCTGAGGTAGCGCGCGTAGTCGTGGCTCCCGTCCGCGTGCGATCCGCCGCCGGTGACGCAGGTGTTCCCCATCGCGGGGTTGAGGGCCGCACCGCCGTCCACGCTGTTGCCGCACACGTTCGGGGAGAACGTGATGGGTACCGAGACGCTGTTGCCGGCCAGCACCCCCGGCGAATGCGAGGCCTCGGCCGTCGCGCCGGTGTGCGCGTAGGCCGCCCCGGTCGCGATCGACAACAGGCTCGACGCGGCTGCCGCCGTGAGCATGCCCTTGCCCAGTACTTGTCGGCTCAGTACCTGTCGCATGGGTCCTTCCCTGTCTACCGGCGGGCGCCGGTGGTGAATCGCAGGTGGCCTCGGAGTGCACCGCCGTGCACTCCGAGGCCACCTGCGAGGAGGTCTGCCCTTGCGGGCGCACGCGCCTGCGTCAGGCGTTGACGCAGGTGTTGCCGAACGCGGGGTTCAGCAGCCCGACGAGGTTCACGGTGTTGCCGCAGACGTTGACCGGGATGTGGACCGGGACCTGGCCCAGGTTGCCGGAGAGGACGCCCGGGGAGCCCACGGCCTTGCCGTCGGCCACCGAGTCGGCCATGGCGGGGGAGGCGGCACCGGCGGCCATCAGAGCGCCGGCGGCCAGCACCACTGCCTTCTTGTACGTCATTTTCTTTCTGATTCCTTCCCGCAGAGGCGTATCCGCTGCAGAATCAACAACGAGCAGTCGAGAGAAAAGAAACCGCGCTTTTTCGGCGAGTGTCCGGTAATTCACCCCGATGCCCCGACGGAATTCGGGCGGCCGATCGGGCGGTGAATTCGAATCGTCGTGTTCCGGGTTGCGGATGCGCCCGGCATGCGGCGAGGCCGCCGCGACCCGAAGGTGCGACGGCCTCGCGGGGCGCGGGTGCGATCAGCTGCCGGCGGAGGCGTTGCCGGAGAGGATCGGGATGTTGCTGAGGATGTGCGAGAGAGCCTCGTCGCCCTTGGCCTGGGTGGAGTTCTCGGTGCACTGCTGGTTCTGCGGGCTGGACAGGACCGGGATGTCCTGGACGCCGACGTTGACCAGGGCCAGCACGGACTGGACGTTGGCCTTGGCGGGGAGCGCGATGCAGGGCTTGTTGAAGGAGCCCTGGATGAGCGCCATCTGCGGGCTCATGTTGCCGTAGGTGGCCTGGTTGCCGTAGATCTGGGCGGAGTTGTTGCCGTTGACGGTGTTGATGCCGTTGTCGTTGCCGACGGCCATCGCCTGCGGGGCCATCGCGGCACCCATGCCCACGACCGAGGCGGCAACCGCGGCCGAGGCCATCATCTTCTTGATCATTGTCGTCCCTTTTTTGCAGGATTGCCCGGTAGCGGAGCACTCGGATCAACGGCGGCGCCCCGACGGGGGTTGCGTGGCTTCACCCGGATGCAGCCGTTTCGGGCGGCGCGGTTGACGTTCAGGCGTTCACGCAGGTGTTGCCGAACGTCGGGTTGAGCGCGCCGACCAGGTTCGCCGTCAGGCCGCAGACGTTCACGGGGACGTGGACCGGGACCTGGGCCAGGTTGCCGCTCGCCACACCGGGGGAGCCGGCGGCGATGCCCTCGGCGGTCGCGCCGCCCCCGCCGTGCGCCGAGGCGATGCCCGCGCCGCCCATCAGCACGGCGACGCCCGCGGCGGCGACGGTGGTGCCGCGCACCAGCCTCTTCTTCATCTGCGTATTTCCTTTCGGTTCGAACAATGGTGCACCTCATAACGACCCGTCCGTTGCGAGGGTGCGTGTTATCGCCCAAAAGGCCGTACGAGCGAGTCCGACGTGATTTCCAGCCCGATTTCTGACAAAGTTCACTCCTGTTTTGTCCCCTTGATCGAAAATGGAGACAGGGTCATGGGTTCCTCCGGCAGAATCCTCGGCGCACTCGGCCTGCTGTCCTGCCTCGCACTTTCCGTGAACGCCCCCGCGCTGGCGGCCCCGGCTCCCGCACCCAAGGAGCTGCCCCGGATTCCGTTCACCCAGCGTTACCAGGCCGTGCAGCACGGCGGGCTGGTCCGTGCCTCCAACTCCGGCATCAGCTGCCGCAGGGAGAAGTCCCCGCAGGCGGAGCCGTGCGCCGAGGTCAAGCGGGGCGCGGCAGGGGTCAACGGCGAGTTCGAGATGTTCTACAGCGAGGTCGACAAGAACCCGGACACCTACAACTCCACCCGGGCCGAGCTCAAGGTCCCGCAGGGCGCGAAGGTCTCGTACGCCCGGCTCTACTGGGGCGGAAACCTGCGGGTGGGCGAGCAGAAGCCGCCGGAGGACAACGGACGGGTGCTGGTCGCCGAGCCGGGCGGGGCCTACAAGGAGGTGCTCGCCGACACGGTGATCGGCCACCGTACGGACGCGGGCAGCGACGCCTACCAGGCCTCCGCGGACGTGACCCCGCTGGTGCGCAGGGGTGGCGCCGGGATGTGGACGGTCTCCCAGCTGAACATCGCCATGGGCCACTCCGAGGTCGGCGCCTGGGGCGGCTGGACGCTCGTCGTCGCCTACGAGCACCCGCAGGAGCCGCTGCGCCGGCTTTCGCTGTGGGACGGCTTCGAGTCGCTCGTGGCCCGGGCCGGTGACGGGACGGTCGAGATCGGGGGCCTGGACGTACCGGCCGGGGCGGCGGGGCGAGTCGGTGTGGTCGCGTACGACGGGGACCGGGGCGTCCTCGGCGACTCACTCACCGTAACGTCCGATAGCGGTCGCCGGGTGAGCATCAGCGACGGCGAAAACCCTTTCAATGACCTCATGAATTCCACGATCACGGAATTCGACGGTCAATCTTTCGTGCGACAGCCGGATCATATGAATAATCTCGGATATGACGCGGACGTGTTCGACCTCAGTCCCGCGCTGTCCGGTGGTGCCCGCAGCCTGAACTTCAGGTTCACGGGCGAAAGTCAGGGTCATTTCCTCGGTGTGCTCTTCGTTCAGACAGACGCGCGCCGCTGAACGCAGGAGACCACTCCACGTGCCCACGCACTCCCGGGCAGCACAGCCCACGACCGTCCTCCACCTCGTACAGCCCGTCGACGGCGGTGTCGCCAGGGTCGTCACCGACCTGGTCCGCGCCCAGACCGCGGAGGGGATCCGCGCCGTCGTCGGCTGTCCGCCCGGCGGCGCGCTCGGCGACGCGGTCCGCTCGGCCGGGGCCGAGGTGCTCACCTGGCGGGCCCGCCGGGCCCCCGGCCCCGGACTCCCCGCCGAACTGGCCGGCGCCCGCGCGCTGCTGCGCCACGTACGGCCCGACCTGCTGCACGCCCACAGCGCCAAGGCCGGACTGGCCGGACGGCTCGCCGCGCGCGGGACACTGCCCACCGTTTTCCAGCCCCACGCCTGGTCCTTCGACGCCGTCGGCGGAGCCACCGCCGCGCTCGCCCTGCGCTGGGAGAGGTACGGCGCCCGCTGGGCCGACCGGGTGCTCTGCGTCAGCGAGGCCGAACGCCGCGCGGGCGAGAGCGAGGGCATCACCGCCCACTGGACGGTCATCCGCAACGGTGTGGACCTCGACCACTTCCGGCCCGGCGCACCCGACCCCAACCAGGACCGCGCGCAATCCCGCGCGGCACTGCCGCTGCCCGCCTCCTTCCCGTCCGGCGGGCCGCTGGCCGTCTGCGTCGGCCGGATCTGCGCCCAGAAGGGCCAGGACGTCCTGCTGCGCGCCTGGCCGGAGGTGCTCGCGACGGTCCCCACGGCCCGCCTCGCCCTCGTCGGCGACGGTCCCGACACCGAACGGCTGCGGCGTACCGCCCCGTCCGGTGTGCACTTCGCCGGAGCCGCCGCCGACATCCGACCGTGGCTTCGGGCCGCCGATCTCGTTGTACTGCCGTCGCGGTGGGAGGGCATGGCGCTCGCCCCGCTCGAAGCAATGGCCTGTGGCCGACCGGTCCTGGTCTCCGACGTCAGCGGTGCCCGGGAGAGCCTGCCGCCCGGCCAGGGACGCCAGTGCTTGGTGCCGCCGGAGGACCCGACGGCCCTGGCCAAGGCCCTGGGGCGGCTCCTCGCCGAGCCGCGGCTCCTCGCCGAACTCGGTGAGCAGGCCCGGCAGTACGCCCGGACCGACTTCGACGTGCGGCGGACCACGGACGCGGTCAGCAGCCTGTACCACGAACTGCTGGGCAGGCCCCGGCCCTTGAACCAGGAGCGCATCAGCCGATGACGATGGACAGCGCACCCGCCCGGCACACCGGACAGGGCGGCACAGGGCACGGTGGCAGCGCCTTCGCGCCCGCGCCCCACGCGGCAGCCCGCCGGTCCGCGACCGCCATCCACCCGCCCCGCGGGCCCCGGGTCGACCGGGCCCGGTCCGCCGTACGCCCGCAGCGCGTCCGCCCCCGCAGCCGGGCGCTCCCCCTGCTCACCGCCGACGCGCTCGCCGCCGTGGTCACCGCCGCCGCCCTGCCCGGTCCCGCGCTGCCCGTCCCGGCGGCCGCGCCGGCCGCCGCCGCACTGCCCGTACTGCTCGTCGCCCTGCACGCGCAGGCCGGCCTGTACCGGCCACGGCTCGCCCCCTCCGCCCTCCTCGAACTGCCCGCACTGGTGGCGCGCTCCGCCGTCCTGTGGTGCGCGGCGGCCGCCGTCGCCGCCGCCCTCGACCCCGCGCGCGCCATGGGCTGGAGCGTGCTGCTCACCGCCGTGTGCCTGCAGGCCGTACTAGTCTGCGCGGGCCGCGGGCTCGCCAACCAGCTGCACCGCCGGGCCGCCGTGCGCCAGCCCACCTCCGCCCTCGTCGTCGGCCCCGGAGCCGGGGCGGGCGCGGTGGCCGCCGCCCTGCACGGCCACCCCGAGTTCGGCCTGCGCCCGGTCGGGCTCGCCGACACCGCTGCTCCCGCCGACGGCGACGGGGGCGCCCTCCCGCTCCTGTCCACCCACGAGGACATCCGGCGCGCGGTCATCCAGAACTCCGTCCGGCACGCGGTGTTCACCCGCCCGCCCGAAGCCGACGAGCGCACCGCCTCGCTGGTCCGGCTCTTCCACGACCACGGCTGCCGGCTGTGGCTCGCGGACCCGTCCGGCACCGCCAAGGTCACCGGCATGCGGCTGGCCCACCCCGCCGACCAGCTGTGGGGCTACGCCGTGCAGCCGCTGCTGCCGCGCCCGGCCCGGCCGCTGGAGCGCTGGGCCAAGCGGATCATCGACTCCGCGCTCGCGCTGGTCGCCCTGGTGGCCGCCGCCCCCGTGATGCTGCTCTGCGCGGCAGCCGTACGGCTCTGGGACGGGCCCGGGGTGATCTTCCGGCAGGAGCGGGTCGGCCTCTACGGCCGCCCCTTCACCCTGCTGAAGTTCCGTACGCTGCGCGCCGACGCGCACGAGTCGGCCACCCGCTGGACCGTGGCCGGGGACTGCCGGATGAGCGCGGTCGGCTCCTTCCTGCGCAAGTCCTCCCTCGACGAGCTGCCCCAGCTGTGGAACGTCGTACGGGGCGACATGAGCCTGGTCGGCCCCCGCCCCGAACGGCCCTTCTTCGTCGCCAAGTTCTCCACCGTCCACCCCGGCTACGAGGCCCGCCACCGGATGCCAGTCGGCATCACCGGCCTCGCCCAGATCAACGGCCTGCGCGGGGACACCTCCATCGAGGACCGGGCCCGCTTCGACAACCACTACATCGACACCTGGTCGCTGTGGCAGGACCTGTGGATCCTCGCCCGCACGGCCGCCTCCTTCTTCCGCTTCCGGCTGGGAGGCAGCTGATGAGCCTCGCCGCTCCCGGACACTGGACCCGCCCGGACGTGCCGGGCACGCTGCGCCGCCACTGGCCGCTGCTGCCGCTCGCCGCGACCGTGCTGCTCCTGCTCGCCCCGCTCCCGGCCGGGGACGTGACCGCCTCCGGCAAGGTCGGCCCCGCCGACGCCGCCTCCCTGCTGCTGGTCCTCGTCTGCGCCGTGCAGGCACTGCGCGGCCGGGTGCGGGCGCTGACGCCGCTGGGCGCCGTCGTCCTCGGCGCGCCGGCCGTCGGCCTCGCGGTCGCGACGGTGACCGCCGGTGACCCGTACGCCGCCCTGCCGGGCTTCGTCCGCTACCTCCAGGTCTTCGTGCTGGTCCCGGCGGCCGTGGTGCTGCTCGTGCGCGACGCACGGGAGTTCCGGCTCGCGGCCGGCTGCTTCGTGGTCCTGGCCCTGGTGCAGGGCGCGGTGGGCGTCGTCCAGTACGCGACCCACACCGGCGCCTCCTACCAGGGAGAGGACGTCCGGGCCGTGGGCACCTTCGGCCCCGGCGACGTCATGGGCATGGCCACGGTCGTCGCCTACGGGCTGATCGTCGCGACCGCGGCCGCGCTCGCCCCCGGAGCGCCCTCCCGGCTGCGGCGGACCGCCGCGGGCTGCGCCCTGCTGCTCGTCCTGCCGCTGGTGCTGTCGTTCAGCCGCGGTGCCTGGATCGCCACCCTCGGCGCGGCGCTGCTGGTGATGGCGCTGGCCGGGATCCGGCGGGCGCTCACGGTGCTCGCCGCGCTGGCCGCCGCGGGGGTGGTCCTGGTGGGCGGACTCGGAGTCGGCTCCGAGATGGTCGCCGAGCGGCTGAACTCCATCACCCAGGTCTCCAGCGCCCCCGACCAGTCGGTGACCGACCGCTACACGATGTGGGCCGCCGCCGAGTCGATGTGGCGCGAGCGGCCGGCGGTGGGCGTGGGCCTCAAGGGCTTCCCCGCCCACCGCGACGGCCACGCCTCGCTCGGGCTCTCCTCCGGCAGCGACACCGCCGGAGCGGGCCAGGCGTACATCCGCCAGCCGCTGCTCTCCCCGCACAACATGTACCTGCTGATCCTGAGCGAGCAGGGGCTGATCGGGCTGGTCGCGCTGGCGGGCGGCTGGGCGGTCCTGCTGGTCGCGGGGCTGCGGCGGCTCGCCTCCGGTGCCGGGGCGCGGACGCGGGACTGCGGGCTGATCGCGACCGGGCTGTTCGTGTGGCAGCTGACCGACTTCCTCTACGCGGACATCGGCGGCCCGTCCACCGTCCTGACGGGGGTGATCGTCGGCCTGGCGGCCTGGTGGGCCCTGCCCTCCCCGGGCGGTGCGGATCCGCTGCGCGGCGCCCTCCCCGGCCCGGGGGCCGTCCCCGAGAGTTCGAGCGGCCGGTGACGGACACCACGCCCTGGCGGCCCGCCTCCGGCCCTCCGGCCGGGGCGGGCCACACCCGCGTCCCGGCCGCCCCCGCGCCGACCGCGCCGTTCGGCGAACCCGCAGGGCGGGAGGACTCGTCCGGCCCTGCCGGGTACGTGCCGGACGCGCCCGCACCCGCGGCCGGGGGCCCCGGCGAGCCCGGCCCGGTGGCCGGCGCGGCGGGCCCGACGGGTTCCGGCCGGTCGCGCCGCACCGGACACGCGGCGCCGCCGGTTCCGGCGGACCCGGGGTTCGTCACCGGAGGCCTGCCGGGCGGCGGGGCCGCCGCGCGGGGGCCGCACTTCGGTGCCGCCGGCTATCCCGGCGGGGCCCCGGCCGGACTCGGGGTGCGGGTGGCGGCCCGCACCACGACCGCATCCGCCAACGCCCCCGGAGCCCGGGGGCCGGCCGACGGGCTCGGCGAGGTCCGCAGTCAGGACGCGTCCGCCCGATCGGGCGGGGGGCAGCTGCGCGCCGTGCCCGGCCGGGGCGCGGCCTCCGGCCCCGCCGGCCCCGGGAGCCGGCGGTTCGGCGGCGTCCGCCGCGACGC